>JAZDEK010000197.1:0-6669 GCA_043808895.1 Pseudomonadota bacterium | reverse complement strand
TGCAGCCTGTAAACTTCTTGCACTTCGTTAACAAGATAACGAGCGACTTCTTTTTCTCCCTGTATCCTCAATATGTCGTGAGGATTTACGGAGCCATCCATTAGAGGTTCGCCCGCTCTTACATAATCTTTTTCCTGAACGGTAACGTGTTTACCTTTAGGGATTATGTATTCTCGAGGTTCACCGACTTCCGGAGTAACAACGACTTTTCTTTTACCTTTAACTTCCGTGGTGAAAGAAACAACGCCGTCTATCTCCGTTACTATAGAAGACTCTTTTGGTTTTCTTGCTTCAAAGAGTTCCGCGACCCTTGGAAGACCGCCCGTGATGTCCTTTGTTTTTGTTGTTTCGCGCGGAATTCTTACCAGAACATCGCCGGCAAAAACTTTATCTCCGTCGGCGACCATGATGTTAGCGCCAACCGGAACTATGTAGATTATCGGTTGTCCGCCTTCGTTTACAAGCTGTTTGCCGTCTTCATCAACGACGCTGATCTTTGGAGATATATCTCTTGATTCAACTACGACCCTTCTTGAAAGTCCGCTTATCTCGTCAACCTGTTCCGCGTAGCTTACGCTTTCAACAAGGTCCACATATTTTATGTAGCCCGAGAGTTCGGAGATAATTGGAATAGAATATGGATCCCACTCAGCGACTAGAGCGCCTAAGTTAACATCCGCTCCGTCGGCAAAAAATATTCTTGCGCCGTAGATGGCAGGATGTTTTTCACGTTCTCTTCCGGTGTTATCCAATATCGCAATTTCGCCGTTCCTGTTCATTGCGGTAAAGTTATTGTCCCTGTTCTTAACTACTTTGAGTTTCAAATATTTAACTTTACCTTTTGCTTTGGTCTCATATTTACTCTGCTCGGCTCTTCTTACGGCTGTACCTCCCACGTGGAAGGTTCTCATCGTAAGCTGTGTTCCAGGTTCACCTATGGACTGCGCTGCGATAGTTCCAACAGCCTCGCCGATATTGACCCTGTGTCCAAGTCCGAGGTCTCGTCCGTAACATGACGCGCAAACACCGCGCTTGGCCTT
This sequence comes from Pseudomonadota bacterium, assembly GCA_043808895.1. Taxonomy (GTDB): domain Bacteria; phylum Bdellovibrionota; class JAFGOL01; order JAFGOL01; family JAFGOL01; genus JAZDEK01. The sequence goes on along the minus strand of JAZDEK010000197.1, from coordinate 5,629 downwards.
ACATGTCAGAACTGATCTTATATTTATGAACTCAACGCCCGCGGCGTCTATTCTTTCAGCCGCTTCCTCGTCGATGATGGTTCCCGATCCCACCAAAAGCGATCCGCCGAACGGATCAACAACGTCTTCAAGCACTGTTCTACCAAGAACACGCTCGCTAAGTTTCTTTATAACTTCTCCACCCTCAACAAGAGCTTCGATCTTAATTCCGTCAACAGTTCCGCAGTCCGTTTCTGTTACGATGGAATCCTGCGCAACGTCGATAAGTCTTCTTGTAAGATAACCGGCGTTCGCTGTTTTAAGAGCAGTATCGGCCAAACCTTTACGCGCTCCGTGAGTGGATATGAAGTATTGCAGAACTGTCAGGCCTTCCCTGAAGTTCGTGGTAATAGGTGTTTCTATAATTTCACCGCTTGGTTTCGCCATCAAGCCTCTCATTCCGGCAAGCTGACGTATCTGAGCGGCACTTCCTCTGGCGCCAGAGTCTGCCATCATATAAACCGCGTTAAACGACGGAATGTCTATTTCTTTTCCGTTCCTGTCGGTAGCTTTCTCGAACGCGATACCTTTAAACATTTCTGACGCGACTTCGTCGCTGGAGTTAGCCCAGATGTCGACGATCTTGTTATATCTCTCACCTTCTGTTATCAACCCTTCTGAATATTGATCTTCTATTTTTCTTACGAGCTCGTTGGCTTTATCTAGCACTGCGTGTTTTGAAAGAGGAATGACCATGTCCTGAAGGTTGATGGAGATCCCGGCCTTTGTAGAATAATAGAAACCAAGTGTACGTAATCTATCAGCGAGTATACAGGTAGCTTTGTTACCGGCGAACCTGTAACAAGAGTCAATAAGATCACCCATGGCTTTTTTATCAAGCACTTTGTTGTAATCCTCGAATGGAACGACCTCTGGCATAATATCGAAGAGAACAACTCTTCCGACCGTAGTGTCGTACAATTTCTCGTTCAATCTTACTTTTATCTTTGCGTGAAGGTTTACTACACCCTCGTTGAGGGCGTACAGGACTTCCTGCGGGTTCGCAAAATGTTTTCCTTCACCCGTGGTACCTATTCTTTCTCTTGTAAGATAATAAATACCGAGAACGATATCCTGAGTTGGAACAACGATAGGTTTTCCGCTCGCTGGAGACAGAATGTTGTTCGTTGACATCATGAGAACTCTTGTCTCTATTTGCGCCTCTACCGAAAGAGGAATGTGAACTGCCATTTGGTCGCCGTCAAAGTCGGCGTTGAACGCTGTACATACAAGTGGGTGAAGCTGGATGGCTTTTCCTTCTATAAGTACAGGCTCAAAAGCCTGTATACCTAATCTATGAAGAGTAGGAGCACGGTTAAGCATTACTGGATGTTCTCTTATGACTTCCGCCAGAACGTCCCAAACTTCATCCTTTTCCCTTTCAACCATCTTCTTGGCTGATTTAATTGTTGTAACGTAACCCTTTTCTTCGAGCTTGTTGAAAATAAATGGTTTGAACAATTCAAGTGCCATCTTTTTTGGAAGACCACACTGGTGGAGTTTCAACTCAGGCCCTACGACGATAACCGAACGACCGGAGTAGTCGACACGCTTACCGAGAAGGTTCTGCCTGAAACGTCCCTGTTTACCTTTTATCATGTCGCTCAAGGATCTTAATGGGCGTTTATTGGGGCCTGTGAAAACTTTTCCACGACGGCCGTTATCAAAAAGAGCGTCCACAGCTTCCTGCAGCATTCTCTTTTCGTTACGTATGATTATTTCAGGAGCGTTAAGTTCCTGAAGTCTTTTTAAACGGTTATTCCTGTTTATAACTCTTCTATATAGATCATTGAGGTCGGATGTTGCGAATCTTCCGCCGTCTAGAGGGATAAGTGGACGAAGATCAGGCGGGAGTACCGGCACTGCTTCCATTATCATCCATTCCGGTTTATTCGGGGACGCTCTGAACGCCTCAACTATCTTTAATCTCTTCGCCAGCCTTTTTTGCTCAGCGTCGGATTTTGTTTCTTTTATCTCTTTTCTGAGCTTTATCGCGAGCTCGTTTATGTCCACGTTCCTTAATATCTTTCTTATGACCTCGGCGCTCATTCCGGCTTCAAAAGAATCCTCGCCGTATTGTTCAACGGCGGTGGTGTACATTTGCTCAGAAAGTATTTCGCCTTCTTTTAGGTCTGTTTCGCCGGGATCAACAACGATATAAGCTTCGCAATAAAGAACTTTTTCAAGATCCTTAAGCGAGATATCCAGTATTGTACCAATTCTGCTCGGCAGTGACCTTAAGAACCAGATGTGGGCGACGGGAGAAGCAAGTTCTATATGCCCCATCCTGTCCCTTCTTACTTTGGACTGAATAACCTCGACTCCGCACTTTTCGCAGATAACGCCGCGGTGTTTCATGCGCTTATATTTTCCGCACAAACATTCGTAATCTTTTACGGGACCAAAAATTTTAGCACAGAACAATCCGTCCCTTTCAGGCTTAAATGTCCTGTAATTTATGGTCTCCGCTTTTTTTACCTCGCCGTTACTCCACTCCCTGATCTTCTCAGGGGAAGCAAGCGAGATCTTCAACGCCACAAAACTTTGTGGGTCTTTTGGTTTATCGAAAAAATTAAGTAGATCCCTCAAGGCAAATCTCCTCTATATATTATTGTATAGTTTCCTTTTCTACCAGTTCCACGTTCAGCGAAAGGCTTTGAAGTTCTTTTAAAAGAACGTTAAACGATTCGGGAAGTCCCGGCTCGTGTATAGCCTCGCCTTTTACCAATGCCTCGTACACCCTTGTTCTTCCTGCAACGTCGTCGGATTTTACTGTAAGGAATTCCTGAAGCGCGTAAGCGGCACCGTAGGCTTCCATCGCCCAAACTTCCATTTCTCCAAGACGCTGTCCACCGAACTGAGCCTTTCCGCCAAGAGGCTGCTGCGTAACAAGCGAGTAAGGACCCGTTGAACGAGCGTGCATCTTGTCTTCAACAAGGTGATGCAGTTTCATCATATACATAACGCCGATGGTGACATCGTTATCGAACGTTTCGCCCGTGCGTCCGTCGAAGAGGATCGTTCTTCCTGTCTTTGGAAGCTCGGCATATTCAAGAAGTTTCTGAATGCTTTCTTCATCAGCACCGTCGAAAACAGGAGTTGTGAACGCGACACCGCTTTTGGCAAGTTTTGCGGCAATACGTTTTAGTTCATTCTCGCTGGCGCCGTCTATGATCTCGTCTATCATCGGCGAGCTGTAGATACCCTTTATATATTTTTTCAGGAATTCAGGGTTCCACGCTTCAAGAGCCTTGTTGATCCTTTCAGCGATACCTTTTGCGGCCCAACCAAGGTTAACCTCAAAAATTTGTCCCACGTTCATACGTGAAGGAACACCGAGTGGATTAAGAACTATCTGCAGTGGTTCTCCGGTCTGCGTGTAAGGCATATCTTCCACGGGAAGTATTCTGGATATAACACCCTTGTTACCGTGGCGGCCTGCCATTTTATCGCCCACAGAGAGTTTTCTCTTTATGGCGATGCTGACCTTTACCATTTTTATAACGCCCGGCGGAAGTTCATCAACCTTTTGGATGTTCTCCACTCTTTCGTCGCACGCAGCGTCTATAACTTCTATCTGGTGAGTCACCATTCCCATTATCTGGGAGATCTCTTCCTCTACATCCGATTTCAAAGGTATGTAGTTAAGAAGCTCGAACGGTATCTCTCTAAAGCGTTCTTTTGTTATGATCTCTCCGTTCTTAAGAAGTTCGCTCTTTCCGTCCTCGCTGAGTAGTTTCCCGGTGGTCTTTTTACCGGTGAGGATCTTTTCAAGTCTTTCAGCGGCGACTTTTTTGATGATCTCTAATTCTGTGCCCTTATCCCTTCCAAGTCTTTCTATCTGATCTTTTTGTATGGACCTTAACCTTTCGTCGTTCTCTGAACCTTCTCTTGAGAATACCTTGGCGTCTATAACTGTTCCAACAACTCCAGGGCCGACACGCATTGAGGAGTCTTTAACCTCGCGCGCTTTTTCGCCGAATATCGCTCTTAAGAGTTTTTCTTCAGGAGATAGAAGTGATTCGCCCTTTGGAGTGATCTTACCGACAAGGATATCGCCCGGTTTAACCTCAGCACCTATTCTTATAACGCCGGTTTCATCTATATCTTTCAGGCTGTCTTCGCTGACGTTCGGGATATCCCTTGTTATCTCTTCTTTACCAAGTTTTGTGTCCCTTGCGATACATTCAAACTCCTCGATGTGAACAGAGGTGAACATATCATTCATTACAAGTTCCTCGCTGACAAGGATGGAATCCTCAAAGTTGTAACCGCCCCAAAGCATGAATCCGATGAGGATATTCTGCCCCATAGCGAGCTCGCCTCTTTCTGTGGCAGGACCGTCCGCGATAACATCGCCCTTACGGATAACGTCGCCAACAGAAACTATCGGCCTTTCGTTGTAACATGTATTTTGGTTTGAACGTCTGTATTTTGTTAAAGGATAGAAATCAACGCCCACGTCTTCGGCGGAGTTGACTTTGTAAGCCCTTACTATAGCTCTATCGGCGTCAATGCTGGCAACAACGCCATCCCTCTTACATATAACAGCAGAGCCTCCGCTTCTTGCGCAGACTTTTTCTAGTCCCGTACCAACAAATGGAGCAGCCGTTCTTATACAAGGAACACCCTGACGTTGCATGTTGGAACCCATGAGAGCTCTGTTTGCGTCGTCGTGCTCAAGGAACGGAATAAGTGCGGCAGCCACCGAAAACAACTGGTTAGGGGAAACGTCCATGAGCGTTATCTCATCCCTGCGCTTTAAGGCGTATTGTCCTGATACTCTGACGTTAACAAGATCATCAACAAATCTTCCTTTCTTATCGAGCTCGGCGTTAGCCTGAGCTATTTTATGTTTTTCCTCGTCCAGCGCTGAGCAGTAAAGAACATCGTCAGTTACTCTACCTTCAACGACTTTTCTGTACGGTGTTTCTATGAATCCGTATTGATTAACCCTGGCGTATGTTGTCATCGACGATATAAGACCGATGTTCGGACCTTCTGGTGTTTCTATCGGGCATATACGTCCGTAGTGAGTTGTGTGAACGTCTCTTACCTCAAAGCCTGCTCTATCTCTGGATAGACCACCAGGTCCAAGTGCGCTCAACCTTCTCTTGTGTGTAAGTTCTGAGAGCGGGTTCGTCTGATCCATGAATTGCGAAAGCTGCGAGCTTCCAAAAAACTCTTTTACCGCCGCTGTAACAGGTTTTGAGTTTATAAGCTGATAAGGCATTTGTGTCTCTATGTCCTGAAGGCTCATCTTTTCCCTTACAGCCCTTTCCATTCTGATAAGTCCGACACGATACTGGTTCTCCAGCAATTCGCCAACGGCCCTTACACGACGGTTACCAAGATGGTCTATGTCGTCGATCTCGCCTCTATCGACCTTAAGGTCGGTGAGATATTTTACAATAAGAACGATATCTTCTTTTTTCAGCGTTGTGTGTTCGGTCGGAGTGTTTAGGTTGAACTTGTAATTTATTTTCACTCTTCCGACTTCCGACAGATCATATCTTGCCGCGTTAAAAAAGAGATTCTCGAAAAGTGTTTTCGACGCGTCAAGAGTTGCCGGATCCCCGGGTCTCAGCCT
>JAZDEK010000196.1:0-3076 GCA_043808895.1 Pseudomonadota bacterium | reverse complement strand
TGTTCATTATCCATTCCGCAAAACCTGACGGGTTCTTTGCCGGATTATTGGCGCCCAGCACCGCTTTAACTTTAGCGTCCAGCGCAGTGTCAAAAGCATAATTTACAACATATTCTCCTATCGCTTTGACAAGATCCTGCGCAAGTTTATAATACCCCCACCCCGGGATGAAATATTCTATTATTTTCTCGCCTACTTTCTCCCCAAGGGTCTTAAGCCCGGCTTCAGTCCCTTTTGTGCTCCAGACGCTAAAGACCTCCCACCCTATCTCAAGCGTTGCCAGACCGGCTTTTAGCGCGTTTATGTTAGTATCTATCTTGCTTTTAATATTGATATCAGCCTGTGACCACAATTCCCCGACATTTTTCCCTTCCATGACAGCCTTGTGTATCATGGACTGGGCTTCCTGCTTAAAAAGGTCAGCCCGGAGCCGCGCCTGGGCGTATTCCACTATCTTCTCTTTGACCGCGTCTTTAGCGCTCGATATGGATTGCTCCTTTATCCTTTCAGCCCCCTTTGTAAGGACATACTGCACCTTTTCTTTATCGGACATCCTGCTCATCTCTTTAACGTCACCGATAAGCGCGGTAAACTTTTCAACGAGCTGTTTCCCCGCTTTCTCCGTTGCCGACTCCTCTTCCTCAGCGAACCCTCCGGGCGCTCCTATTAAGGATAAAACCAATACCAAAGAAATTATTTTTCCGTAAAAATCCTTCATTTACATCGTCTCCCTCCGTTTTTAATGTACCCCGGGTTTCCACCAATTCCGTTCTTCCCTTACCTGCGTATCGTCCAGAAATCCCCTGCCAGAGTGTCCAGGTATTTGAACGGCATAGTAAAATATCCGTCCATGCCCCATTTTTTTCCCCAGGAATTACGGACAATGAACTGTTTACCAGCCTGGTCATACCCAACAGCCATAACAGCGTGGCCGCCTATCTGCGCTTCAGTTTTTTTCGGCATACGCACGATCCCGGTACGTTCGACCTGTTCGGATTCAAAACTTTCATATACGGCGAACCCGAAGACAAAAGGATATCCTTCGGTAAGGCATGTAAGCATTTCAGGTATAGCGGACAGGCGGTGATAAGATTCAATTCTGTGCGCCTTTGCCTCATCGTAGCATTTTTGAGGCGGTTTTTTGTTAAAACGCGATATCACATACGGCCAGATGGACTCATAGCAGGCGCCGTCATTCTTTAAAGTCTTTATACCGTCCCTTAAGGACGCTCCGGAGTCAGAGTCAACGGCATCCATGAGAACCCTTTCATTGTAATAGATAAATAGCCGGCTCACGTCCGTATACTTTCCGTCAATTTTCTTATCCAAAAACTCAAGGTTCCCGGCTAATGCCTGCGCCGTACAGCTCCCGAGTTTTCCCTGATATTCTATTTCAGGGCAGGCTTCCCGGAGGTCTATTTTCTTCGGCACCCTGATAACCGGCTTTATCGCTCTATACAAATAGTCTCTCTGATCCGGTATCTCCGGGACCCACCCTCCGTAACACTTTAAATTTTTCATATTGATATCCTTTCTATGAACACCATGAACAGTATAACAAAACAGGGTGTCCCTATTTAAAGGTCTGGACTTCCCCGGTTATATCTAAATCTCTAATAGCTCGCTCTGTTTGTAAAAGTTCCGTATTCCATCTTTAGTCAACAAATAAGCGGCAATCTGCTCTGACGTCACATTAAAAGTCTCTTTTAATCCTTGAATAATTGTTTTCAGGTATAGCCGTGATGGCGGCAAGATGTTATTTAAAATTTGACCGTTTGTAATTGTATAAACCGGGACGCCTTCTTCTTCTCCTAATGGAATTTCTACATCGTACCAACCTCGCCCCTCTTGATCCCTGATCTCCTCGTATTGGGCCATTGTCACTTTCCACATCCGCCCTAAAGTAAAATCCCCAGATCTAGTATTTCTTATGAAGGCAACCCCGCCTTTTCCCCAATTTTGAGTCTCATTACGTTTGTCGGGAAGAGCAAAATAGAGCGAAAAAGGGATCCGTATTGGTCTATTTTCCAGTGGCAAACTTTTATCTGCACAACCCTTGGCAGGCTTCTGTCCATAAGTTGGCTGGTCTCCGGAAATATAACATAAAAATCTCTGCATGTTTAAATTAGATCCATACCCGGCATACCAAATATACGTTTTATTGTTATCCATAATAAATTCCTATATCGCAAGGAAAAAGCACAAATGCAACTTGACCCCTAAGACTATTCCAGTAGCTCTTCAATTTGTTCCAACGTACTAGGCTTTTTAATATACGCGTACGCGCCGTACATCAAGCCTTCCTTCTCGCGATGATGACATGCTGAATTTATTATCACCTTCATCCCGTTTTTTATCTCTTTCACCATTTGTAACAATTCGATCCCATCTATTAACGGCATTTTCACATTCGTGATCATGATGTCATATTCATTCACGATCACCATAAGTAAAGCCTCCAGCCCATCATTCGCCGTAGAGACCTCATGCCCCCTCTCGGAACAAAACTGCTTCAAAAAACATGCAATATCCGTCTCATCGTCTACAATAAGAAGCTTTTTGCTCATTCGAGTACCTCATCCCGTTAAAAATAGAATTAAAAACAGGGGCAGTGTAAATTCGAGTTCCCACCGCAACAGTCGTTAACAGTTTATTAAAGGCCTCATGCGGCGTATAAAAGCTCAACATTTTCCGCGGACGGTCATTTAACATATCTTGAGCCTTTTTTACGGCTTGTTTAGTGACTTTTGAAAAATCCGTACCTTTTGGTAAAAACTGGCGGATCGGAGAATTGGTATTTTCATTGGTTCCTCGCTCCCGGGGTGAATGCGGATGAGCAAAATACACCTGAATCCGCGTGTTCTTTGTAAATAACTTAAAAAACCCAAAAGGGGACCCAAAAGGGGTCAAGTCTTGATTTTAAACTTAAGCTCTTTAGACATCTTCTCCGCTATCTTATAACATCCTTCTCTCTTTCTTACTTCATCTTCCGCTCGCCTATATTGCTTTGATACCGCTGAATACGTCACTCCTCCCGCTATCGCGCTGATCTCCTTAAGCCCTAGCGCGTATTGCC
>JAZDEK010000195.1:0-5034 GCA_043808895.1 Pseudomonadota bacterium | reverse complement strand
ATCAATAAAAGTCATGCCGGAGATCTCCAAAAAAATATACATAAACAGTTTCTGCCCACATTGTAAAACATCGATGGTCGAGGATGACCTAAAGGTGTTGAAGATCGTTAACGATAACGGTGAGGCCGGAATGCTTTACTTGAGCCCGTATCTTAATATTTTTACGCACAGGGCCGACGTAGAACTCTCCGAGGGGTTAGCTGTAAAGGACGCGATGTGTCCGACCTGCGGAAAAACACTAGTAGATAAAAAACTTAAGTGCCAAGTGTGCAGTGCTCCGATAGTAAGGCTGGATGTAAAAGCCATGAATAAAACGTTTCCGTTTGACCTATGTTCACGAAAAGGCTGCAGGTGGCATGGCCTAAGAGAGGAAGACCTAAAACTTATGTTCTTAGAGGACAGTGACGAATGGTAAGAGGAAACGAGATACAAAAGACCGTAAAGGAACTTAAGGATAAATACGGGAGTTCAAAGGACGCGTTGCTTCCTGTGCTGCAGGGTGTTCAGACAAAATTCAGGTACATCCCGGGATCCGCCATAAAGGTTATTTCCAAAGAACTCTCTATTTACGAGGCTGAAATATACGGGGTCATAACTTTCTACGCGCAGTTCAGGCTAAATCCGGTCGGAGATAGCATAATAAAGGTCTGTAAAGGTACAGCGTGCCATGTAGGCGGAGCCGAAACTGTCGCAGAGGCTGTTTGCGATATCCTTGGCGTAAAGGTTAACGAAACTACAAAAGATAATAAGTTCACGGTGGAATATGTCGCGTGCCTTGGGTGTTGCTCGCTCGCCCCTGTAATGATGATAAACGACGACGTTTTTGGATATCTTACCAAGGATAAAATAAAGGAAGTGTTAAAAAGCTATGCCTAAAAAGCAGATAGTCGTTCTTATGGGCACATGTGGAAAATCGGCGGGCGCCGATAAAGTCTATTCCGCTTTTGAAAAGGAAATTAAAAATAGAAAGCTGGATAACGTTGAGCTAAAGCAAACAGGCTGCACGGGGCTGTGTTTTTCTGAAGTTAATGTAAGAACATTTCACGGTGACGAGGAAGTCATATATCAAAAGATGACCGAAACTGATGTTGTCCCGTTCTTGGAATCAGAAGTCGTAAAGGGAACTGTTTACGAGCCTAAATTATTTAAAAGAGGAAAAAAAGATTCAGAAACTCTTTTCCCAAAACAGAAAAGAATAGTCCTAAGGGATTGCGGAAAGGTCTCTCCCGACTCTATAAAGGATTACATAGCCGCGGGCGGATATGAGGCGATAAAAAAAGTTTTAAAAACGATGAAGCCCGAACAAGTGGTAGAGGAAGTTAAAAGGTCAGGGATACGAGGGCGAGGCGGCGCGGGATTCCCCACAGGATTAAAATGGGAACTCACTAGAATAAATCCCGCCCCAAAGGCAAAGGGAAGGTATTTTATATGTAACGCCGATGAAGGCGATCCCGGCGCATTTATGGATAGAAGCGTACTTGAAGGTAACCCTCATTCTGTAATAGAGGGGATGATGATAGGGGCTTATGCCATAGGAGCGGATCACGGCTATATATATGTAAGGGCAGAGTACCCTCTGGCGGTAAAACATTCGCACAAGGCACTTACGGAAGCGCGCGAAATGGGACTTTTAGGAAAAAATATTCTAGGCACGAATTTTTGTTTTGATATCAAAGTTAAAGAGGGTGCCGGCGCATTTGTGTGCGGAGAAGAAACAGCATTAATAGCGTCCATAGAGGGAAAACGCGGAATGCCGCGTCTTCGTCCCCCGTTCCCGGCAGAAAAAGGCCTGTTCGGTGTTTCCACTGTTATAAACAACGTCGAGACCCTGGCTAATATCCCGTGGATAATAAATAATGGAGGAGATACGTTCGGAAAAATAGGTTATGAGAAAAGTCGCGGCACAAAGATATTCGCTCTTGCCGGAAAGATAAAGAACGGAGGACTTGTTGAAGTTCCCATGGGAATAACGCTGCGTGAAGTTATACATGACATCGGCGGCGGAATGGTCGATCCTAAATATAAGTTTAAAGCAGTACAGCTTGGCGGGCCATCGGGAGGATGTATCCCTGAAACACTTCTTGATACGCCGGTGGATTACGAAAAATTGAACGCGACTGGGGCCATAATGGGATCCGGCGGTATGGTCGTAATGGATGAAAGAAGCTGTATGGTGGATATTGCCCGCTACTTTTTAAACTTCACCCAAAATGAATCGTGCGGAAAATGCACGTTCTGCAGGGTCGGGACAAAAAGAATGTTAGAGATCCTTGAAAATATTTGTGCAGGAAAAGCGACAATGAGCGACTTCTCTCTATTAAAGGACCTCGCCGATAAATGTAAAACATCGTCGCTGTGCGGTCTTGGGCAAACCGCACCTAATCCGATACTTACAACAATAAAATATTTTGAGAACGAATATATAGAGCATATCCAAAATAAAAGATGCCCTGCAAAATACTGTAAGGCGCTTATAACCTACAGCATTGATGCGGAAAAATGTGTAGGCTGCACAGCATGCGCAAGATTATGTCCGGTTAAGGCGATATCCGGCGAGAAAGGAAAACTCCATACACTTGACCAAAAGAAATGCGTGAAATGCGGCATATGTGTTACAGCTTGCAAAAAGTATCAGGCGGTTAAAATACAATGAAGATAAATATAGACGGGAAATTATTTCAGTTCGACAGATCATTAACAATACTTGAGGCGTGCAAAACTGCCGGTATAGATATTCCCAATCTTTGTTACGATCCAAGAACAGAACCTTTCACATCATGTTACTTGTGCGTGGTGGAAGTTGAAGGCGCCAGAGGTTTTGTTCCATCATGCGCCACAAAGATAAGGGACGGTATGTCCATAAAGACAAACTCCGACGCTGTAATGCAGACAAGAAAGCTTTGCCTTGAGCTTTTACTTTCTGATCACGCGGGTGATTGTATCGCTCCGTGCACTATGAACTGTCCGGCAGGAATAGATATTCAGTCGTACCTTGCGTATGTGGCGAACAAAGATTACGAGAACGCCATACGCACGATCAAGGAAAGGAATCCATTGCCGCTTGTTTGCGGAAGGGTTTGTCCAAAGCCTTGTGAGAATGAGTGCAGACGTGGTCTTATTGACGAGGCTGTCGCAATAGATGGCGTAAAAAGATATGTCGCCGATTACGATGCGAATAGAAAAAATCCTTACATCCCGGAACTTGCAAAACAGAATAACAAAAAAGTCGCTGTTATAGGAGCGGGGCCTGCGGGATTAAGTTGCGCTTACTATCTAAGGATAAAAGGTTACAGCGTGGATGTTTACGAGGCCTCGGAAAAACCCGGCGGTATGCTCATGTGGGGTATCCCGGAATATCGTCTTCCAAAGAAAACCCTGCTGCGTGAGGTTGAAATTATTCAGTCTCTTGGAGTGAATATTTTCTACAACAAAGCGTTGGGAAAGGATTTTGATCTAACACAGTTAAAAAGTAAATACGACGCTGTGTTTGTTGGGATAGGCGCTCAAAAGAGCACAAAGATGCAGGTCATTAACGAAGAAACCCCCGGTGTATTCGGCGGTATAGATTTTCTCGCCGAAGTGGCAAGAGGAAAAGCCAAGGACCTAAAAGGAAAGAATGTTATTGTCGTGGGCGGTGGTAACACGGCTATCGACGCTGCAAGAACTTCGATAAGGCTCGGCTCGGCAAAGGTCATTATAGTTTACAGGCGCACAAGGGAAGAAATGCCAGCGGAACCTTTTGAGATAGCGGAAGCGGACCACGAGGGTGTTCAGTTCAATTTCCTAAGAGCTCCTGTTGAAGTTATGGCCGAGGGCGGAAAAGTAAAATCATTAAGATGCCAGGTCATGAAATTGGGTGAGCCCGATTCAAGCGGAAGAAGAAAACCCGTTCCTGTGGAAGGAAAGGTCGAGAACATTCCGACAGATTATATTATCGCGGCCATCGGGCAATTCGTTGATACAAAATGCTTCAGCGGGCTTGATCTTACAAAGTGGCAGACAATAAAAGTGGATGAGGAGAACGGCACTTATAGAACGAACATGGATGGAATATTCGCCGGCGGCGATGTTGTCTCCGGTCCTTACATCGCCATAAGCGCAATAGCGCACGGTCTTTTGGCGTCAAAGTCCATAGACTCGTATCTTACTGGAAAACCTCTTGAGGTTGACAAGAGTAAGAAATACGCATTCAGCCTCGGGAAAAAACTCGCCTCTGTTAACATAAACTACATCCCTCAGGCTGAAAAAGTAAAAAGGGAAAAGAACAAAGAACTTCCCGTAAAGGAAAGAGTCACAAACTTCAAAGAGGTTGAATATACATTCTCAGAAGCCCAGGCCGTAAATGAATCAAATAGATGTATAGGTTGCGGTTGCCTTGACTACGACGAATGTAAACTAAGAGCCTACGGCGAGGAATATAAGGTTAACGAAGCTCTTATCAAGGGCGAAATGCGTGTGCGCAAAGTGGATGATTCCTCAAAGTACATGGTGTTCGATTCAACCAAATGTATAAAGTGCGGAAAATGTGTCCGCGTCTGTGATGAACTTAAAGGCGTTGGCGCGTTGGGTTTTGTGCGCAGAGGTTTTGTTACCGATGTAATGCCCTCATGCGAGGACAATATAGTCAACACATCTTGTGTAGAATGCGGCCAGTGCGAAACGGCTTGCCCATCGGGCGCGATACTGGACAAAACGGCAGTTCTTAAGAAAATGGCCCAATTTAAAACAAGGAACGTTGACACAGTATGCAAGGAGTGTTCTTTGGGTTGCAAAACGACGGTCTCCTATGTCGGCGAAATGCCGGTAAAGATAATACCCCAGAACAGGGGTACTATGGATGAGCCCATGCTCTGCAAACTCGGACGTTATAACGCGCTTGAGGATCACAAGAATTCCTTCGCGTTTGACGCGGACAGATATAAAAAGCTCAAATTCTTTGACCCGAGCGTGGTAAATATATTTGACGCCATCAACGACGCTGAAGTAATTGTAAATTACAACGTGGATATATTTAACTGCTATACTCCGGTCAGC
>JAZDEK010000194.1:0-2991 GCA_043808895.1 Pseudomonadota bacterium | reverse complement strand
GCCCATCAACTGCTGCGACGTTGTGAAAGTGTACGGAGAGAGCGTTATCTTACCGTTCTTTTCTATGTAGATTATATCCGGGCCGTTCACCATTATTTCTGAAACTGTTTCATCAGCCAAAAGGTCTTCAAGTGGACCAAGAGCGAGTGCCTCGTCCAGAAGTGATTTGATAAGTTGCGCTCTGTCTTCTCTTCCTTTTAAAAAACTTAAATCCTCTTTTTCAAGGAGTCCTATAACAGTTCTTTTTGTTTTTTCATAAAGTATTGTGAGCTTGTTCGGGTCGTCCTTGGTCTCAAGGTCCATCTTTTTTAAGTCCATGTTGTCAATAAGCGCTTTGTGAACTCTTCTTTTTAGTTTTGTGACCTCACTGACCTTTCCTGAACGACGTTCTTTAACAGTAAGCATATCCGCGGCGCTTAACATCCCTGCATTAGGGTCTTTTTGATCAGGAGCGATCTCCGGTTTTTTTGATTTATTAACGCCGTATAATGAATCAAGGATGCCTCTTTCCTGAAGCACTCTTGCTATTTGATAGATGTTCCTCGCGACCATGCTCTTGGGTGCCGAGAGTATTGCGGGTTTACCTTTGGTCACAGAAGATATGCATGTTTCGCTGTCTTCGTGAACAGCGCCTAAAATTTGTGCGCCAATATTTGACTGCACTATCTGCGGAGTTATAGGACTTGAAGGATCATATTTATTTAGAATAACTCTTATGACTTCCGACGGGAACATGAGTCCGTTAAGATCGTCCACAAGACGACGGCTGTGTTTTAATACAAGTATCTCAGGATTTGTAACCACCAGAATTATCGTCGACATTTCAAGTATGGCCAGCGTTTGGTCGTTCAATCTGTTCCCGCAGTCAACGACGGTAAAAGGAAAAGAAGCCATGGCTCCTTCCAGAGTTCTTTTAATATCGTTCACACCGACGGAGTTGTAATCCTGGAGTTTTTCAACTATCGGGAGAACATAAACACCGCTTGCGTGTTGAGTTAGGAATTCTTTGAGGACGTTGGTGGTGACCTTGCCGGAAAACTTTGTTATATCAAGGATACTTCTTTTGGGTTTTACTCCAAGTATCATTCCGGCGTCGCCGCAGCTATCCGGATCGGCGTCTATAACAAGCACAGGACGTTTTGAATCAAGCAAAAAAGATATCGCGAGATTAACGGAGATAAAACTTTTCCCTATCCCGCCTTTACCCCCAATAACAGATATGAGGTATGTTCTGTTTAAGGCTGTCATTTGACCCTAAACTTCTCCTTAACGCTGTCGCTTCCCTCGCTGGCGCTCTTCAATATCGTCGGAGTTATAAATACAACGAACTGTGATTTACCCTTATTAAAGCTTTTCGATCTGGAAAGGCTTATTATTACATTCGGATCACTGCTTCCGTCGCCGTAAGATTTTGAGATCTGGTTCTGGACTATACCACCAATGGCGGCCGTCTCGTTTGATTTGAGGTTAATTACGGTATTCACTATGTCGCTAGACGTAATTGGTATGGAAACGCCCTCTGTATGGCCCACGACCTGCGAAACCTCTATGTTGATCTGAAGGTTTATATCGTCGGAAACTTGGGGGTCATTACCCAGAATTTTAGGTGTCAGCTCAACCTTTATCCCTACGTTCGCGGTTTGCGTGGTTATAGCGTTGTCGGTTTTAACTATGTATGGATACGATGTCATTTTAGACACCGTCCCGGATTTTTCGTTCTCAATGGTGATCGCCGAAGATTGTATCACGCGTCCCCTGTTATTTTTAACGGCGTTCTGGAGTTTTGGGATAAAGCTGTTTATTACGCCTGTGATAGTGGTCGCGAGCGGCGGTGTTTCAACACCGTTATCATTTGCGGCAGGATTACTCCACGTTAGTGTCGCGTTGGTTTTTGTTGTATCAATCGACGGTGCCCAGGAAAATCCAAACGCCTCCTCGAACCCTTTTGCTATCTCAACAAAGTAAACAGTCGCTTTTATGACCTTGTTGACCGGTTTATCCGGCTCAACCACTTTAACAAAAAAATCTATAATAGGTTTGTTCCTGAATTCCTCCGCGGGTTGGGTCATTTCACCCGAGCCTGAAGGATCGCCCGGCAGAGGCGTATAAAAATATTTCGGAAGATACAGCGACGCTTTATAAACAACATACTCTAGCTCTTTGTCGCTTTTTACTTCGCCCTTAAGAACAAATCTCTGATTCACAACTTCAACTTGAACAGTAGGAATATCAATCTCTTTCTCCATTTTTTCGGCAACAACCTTGAACAACGTCGGACTTAACCTGTATTGGACCTTAAACACGTTGTCCTGATAATCGCCGCCGCCTATGACCTGATGAATGCGTGCTATATCCTCGGGCAGAAGTATCTCGCCGTCGAGGACTATCCTTCTTTCCCTGGTATACATTTTAAGTCCCTCGATGTTCTTAAACTCTCTTTTAAGAAAACCGAGTATGCGTTTCAGGTTTTGCTGGGTTACTGTTACGTTATAAACAGTCCTTAAGACTTCGTCACTGTCATAGACCCATAGATCCGTTATCCCGGCCTGAGTTCCGGTTATAACTATCCTGTCCTTTTCAAGCTTTGGATTGTCCGCTTTTTTATTAATTTCGTATTTAAAAACAGCGCTATTTGTCGGCGGACGCACGGTGCCAACGGTAAAATCAAGGTATATTTCCTTTCTTACGCCCATTGCGACATTAACGTCCTTGTACTTGACTTTTATTTTTTTGGTTATTTTTTTCTTTTCAGGTTTCTCATCTATCTTCTCGGCCGGTTTGTCGGCTGTTTTATCAGCGTCGTTGTTATTATTGATCACAGCGGGCGCTATATCCGGAGCTTTATCCTGCGGCAGTACTACATCCGACGGAAGCGCGAAAAAGAACAGCAGTAAAAATATCAGCATGATCCTGTTTTTCATTTTTCTATGCCAAAGACCTCCCTGTCGGTTGTTGGAGTGATTATTTCGTTACTGCGGTCGTTTGAATTAC
>JAZDEK010000193.1:0-6503 GCA_043808895.1 Pseudomonadota bacterium | reverse complement strand
GGAAGATTATCCACACAATAGAAACCGCTGGCCTCAAGATATTTCAAGGCGTTCGTTTTTCCCGCCCCTGAATATCCGCTCACTATAAGAAGTTTATTAATACTCATAAGCGGAGGCTTTTTTTCCTCCTTTCTTTGATTTTGATTTTTCTTTGTGTTTACGGAGCTGTGTCATTATTTTATCGATGGTGTCGTCTATGGCGGAGAAATAATCACCGGAACTCATAGAGGCGCTGACGTGCATTCCGTCGCCGGTAACGGTCAACTCACAAAAATGTTTGATCTTGTCCTTTGAAAAAATAAAACTCACCTGAATAGGCGAGCGCATAAGCTTTGTGATCTTTTCCGCCTTATCTTCCGCGTGTTCCTTGACCTCACTCCTAACATCTGTGTTCCTAAAAGTTGATTTCACCTGCATAAGACCTCCAATTCTATCCTATATGTTTTTTTCTTCTGTTCGACGGAAGTATCCTCAACATATCCCTGTACTTTGCTATGGTCCTACGGGCAACGTCTATGTTGTGTTTTTTAAGCTCCTCTACGATCTGCTGGTCACTGTACGGATTTTTCGTGTCTTCTTTTGAAATAAGTTCCTTTATTCTGCTTCTTACAGCCTCGGACGCCACATCATCTGATCCGGCTTTTGAAGAGACCGGATTATTAAAAAAGAATTTCAACTCAAAAAGCCCCTGAGGAGTGTGCACATATTTATTTGTGGTGACCCTGCTCACTGTGGATTCGTGCATGCCAATTTCCTGCGCGATCTCCCGCAATATCATAGGCCTTAATTTGGATACTCCATGCTCAAGAAAATCCAATTGTTTCTTTACGATCGCTTCCGTAACCTTATAAATTGTTTTCTGGCGGTGTTGGATGCTTCGTATCAAAGCTACCGCCCCTCTTAATTTATCCTGGAGATAATCTTTTGTTTTTTCCTCAAGTTTTTTTGTTTTGTCCTCGACCATATTCTTATAATAGGACGACACTCTGAGCCGAGGGAGCCCATCGTCGTTCATTGTGATTATGTAATCGTTCCCTACTTTTAAGACATAAATATCGGGAATAACATACTGAGGGTCGGTAGAGGAAAAAGCCCTTCCCGGTTTTGGTTCCAGCGAGAGAACTATTTTAGCAAGCTCAACGCAGCGATCATGTGAAACACCGAGTTTTCTGGCCAGCGACTGATAATTCTTTTTTTCCAAGTCCGAAAGATGATGTTTTATAAGCGAAACAAGTTTACCGTCCTTTATATTGAGCTGCCTAACCTGTTGGAGCAGGCATTCTTTTACATCCCTGGACGCTATACCAACGGGGTCAAATTCCTGGATCTTTAAAAGCACTTCCTCGGCTTCCTCGCTTGTAAGACCCGACTCTTTTACAAGTTCGTCATAGTTCAAGAGATATCCGTCGTCGTTTATGTTCTGGATTATTTTCTCGCCGAACTCTTCCTCTTTTTTAGTAAAACCGCTCATCTTAAGCTGCCACGTCAAATGGTCGTAAAGATTCTCGGTGCGTGTACCGATGTTCTCAATATTGAATCCATCGTCAGAAGTCTTGGCATGCGACCGCGAACTCACCGGTGCGGAAGAACTTGAATTAAAACCCTCAACATACTCCTGCCAATTATCGTCGGGAGAAACTTTTTTGACTTCGGATTCACTTACGATATTGGGGTCAGGCGAATCTATAACTTCCTCAAGCACTGGGTTTTCCATCAACTCATTTGTAATGGTCTGCTGCAGCTCCAGCCTTGAAAGCTGCAAAAGTTTTATCGCCTGCTGAAGCTGGGGCGTCATTATCAATTGTTGCGATAACCTTACATTGAGTTTTAGATCACCCATCTTCGCTCCTAAAGCCTAAATTCGTCGCCAAGGTACGCTTTTCTGGCGACCTCGTTATTTACTATCTGGTCCGGAGTTCCAGTGACCCGTATAACACCGTCGCTCAATATGTAACCCCTATCGCATATGCCAAGCGTTTCCCTAACGTTATGGTCGGTGAGCAATATTCCTATGCCCATTTTCTTAAGGTGGCGTATTATGCCCTGTATATCAACGACCGCCAACGGATCTATACCGCTGAAAGGCTCGTCGAGTAGGATAAATTTTGGATTTGTCGCGAGGGCTCTTGCGATCTCAACCCTTCGTCTTTCGCCGCCTGACAGAGTGAACGCTTTTGCGTTCGCCAAATGATCCACTCCCAGCTGTTCCATAAGTTCCGCCGTGCGTTGTTTTCTTTTTTGATACGTGAGAGGCATGTTCTCCAGCACTACAGCAAGATTTTCCTCCACGGTAAGTTTTCTAAAAACGCTGGCTTCCTGCGGCAGATAACTTATTCCCATTCTCGCCCTCTTATACATTGGGAATTTTGAAAGTTCTGTGTCATTTATACGTACAGTGCCGGAGTCGTTCTTTATCAATCCGACTATCATATAAAAACTTGTGGTCTTTCCGGCGCCGTTAGGCCCTAAAAGTCCCACTATCTCGCCGGAGTTCACATCAAAACTGACCTTGTTCACCACGGTTCGTTTCCCAAAACTCTTAACAAGGTCTTGTGCTATAAGTTTATTCATTTTTTCTTCCTCATCGCCCCGCCCGAGATATCCGCTTTTACTTTGCTTACGTAGACCTCATCATTATCGGTATAAAAAACTATTTTCTCGCCGACTATTATATCATCACCCGAATGAAACTCAGGTTTTCCTGTAAGTACCACCTGATTTGAGTCGGACACTATAACAGCCTTTTCACATAACGCGTGACGATCATCTATTTTGAGGGACACTCCGTTATTCACCACTATATCACCAATATTCCCGCCATCATCGTATTGAACAGTAAGACTGTCGCCCCTTATATCCAATCTATCTTTTAACGCCGATATCTTATTCTCAAAAATAACGCTTTTATTCCTTGTATTGATGATCGCGGCGTCGCTTTTTACCTCAAGGTTGTCGCCAAACTTTGTATCAACGTTCCTGTTTATAAAAAATTCTCCGGAACCCACGTAACCTCTTATTCCGCCACCCTGCATAACAAGTTTTGAGCCCTTGGAAGACGTCCCGTAGGCTTTCATTAATGAATCTGAGCTTACTCTTTTTGTGCGGGCATTATAAGAAACGGAGCTGGTGTTAAACGCGTAGCCTTCTGATGTTCTTATATTTACGTCGTCGGTGAGGGTTATAGTGTCGGGTTTCATGTAATACGTTCCGCGCTGAGAGGTAAGTTTATAGACGTCTTTATTCGCGTTGCCCGGGTCGCCGCCGAATATGTCGGCGTTCACGATCTTGAATAATATATATCCCTGATCCTTAAACATCTCCGCGTGATCAGCGTTAAGCACCCACTCAAGTTTGTTCCCGTCGGTCTGTTCCATTTTAAAACCTTTTATATCCATGGACGCAATACTGTTGGCTGTTTTTTTTCTCGCCAGTTCCAAAACATTTTCTTCCGAGCTCTTTTTGATCCAATTGTATACAAAAATACCGGCCACAGCGGAAATAACAAATACGGATATCCATGCCAACAGCCTCTTACTCATCAGATGATCTTCGCGCCCAGTATGTTATGTATGTGGAGCAAGCCCACAACTTTTTTTCTTCCCGTCTTTTTATATTCGTTGATATCGACCACAAAAAGATGAGTGATCTTATTTGTCTCCATCATGTTCAGGCCGTTAACGGCAAGCTCCTCTCCGTCTATTACTTTAGGGCTCTTGCCCATAACGTTACCCACCTTGTCATCAAGGAAAGTTCTTGATCTTTCCATATGGCGTCTTAAGTCGCCGTCGGTAACGCAGCCTATAAGGAATCCGTCCTTATCGGTCACACCCGTTATACCCAAACTCTTTGATGTCATCTCTATAAGGGTGTCACGCATATCAGCATCCTCTTTTATAAGAGGGAGCTTTGGTGGGACGTGCATAATATCTTTTACCCTGATGAGAAGTTTTCTTCCTATAACACCACCTGGATGAAGTTTTGCAAAATCATCGGTGTTGAATCCCTTACTTACAAGAAGAGAGACCGCCAGCGCGTCGCCCAAGGCCATCATAACCATTGTGGACGCTGTGGGAACTATTCCCATGGGGCACGCTTCTCTTTCTACCGGGACACTAAGCACATGGTCGCTTTGTTTAGCGAGTGTTGAGTTCTTTTTGCCGGTTATGGCCACCAGCACCACACCTATACGTTTTAATATAGGGATGATCTGCAAAAGCTCTTCTGTCTCGCCGGAGTTTGAGAGCAAAAGCCCTACATCGTCTTTAGAAATAATGCCGGCGTCGCCGTGCAAACAATCTGTCGCGTGGATAAAGAACGCCGGTGTTCCAGTGCTGGATAGTGTGGCGGCTATTTTTCTCGCCACAAGCCCTGATTTTCCTATTCCGCTTAAGAACACTTTACCTTTTGATGTTGTTATCAGTCCCACAACATCTTCAAAACTTTTATCTATGCTATTTTTGAGGTTGTTAAGCGCTTCAACCTCTATTTCAAGTACTGTTTTCGCCTGTTGTATTATGCTCATTTTATACATTTTTGTGCCCTCTTATTCTTTTTATCACCGTATTGACCAGCTCCTCGAACATTTTTATATCCAGAGAGTTAGGCCCATCGCACAGCGCTTTATCCGGCGTTGGGTGTACTTCTGTAAAGATCCCGTTCGCTCCAAACTCCAGTGACGCGTACGCGTAAGGAGCTATGAACTCCCTTGTTCCGCCCGAGGAACTC
The DNA here is from genome assembly GCA_043808895.1 of Pseudomonadota bacterium. GTDB lineage: Bacteria > Bdellovibrionota > JAFGOL01 > JAFGOL01 > JAFGOL01 > JAZDEK01. The sequence goes on along the minus strand of JAZDEK010000193.1, from coordinate 1,778 downwards.
CCATGCGCTCCGGGTTTTTGGACGCTGTGGGTGGCATCAAATATCACGGGCACTCCGAACTGTTTCATCTTTGTTATATTCCTAAAATCAACGACAAGGTCGCCGTAGCCAAAGAACGTTCCGCGTTCTGTGAGCATTACCTGTTTATTGCCCGTTGAATAAACTTTTTTAACAGAGTCCAGCATTTGTTCGGCAGATGCGAACTGTCCTTTTTTGATGTTAACCACAAGGTTCGTCTTGCCGGCAGCAAGCAGGATATCCGTTTGTCTGCATAAAAAAGCAGGCACTTGGACTACGTCGGCAAAATCTATTTTATCCGCCTGCCACGACTCATGTATGTCCGTTAAGACGGGAAGTGAATACTTTTCACGTATGGTCTTTAATATCTCGCGTGAGGTTTCAAAATCTATACCTCTATATGAATCTATTGATTGCCTGTTCGCCTTATCAAAAGACGCTTTGAATATAAAAGGAACGTTATGCTTTTTCTTGAGTTCCGCTATTTTTGACGCCACAGCCTCCGCGTTTTCCTTTGTGTCCAGCACACAGGGACCGGCGATAAAAAATATTTCAGAAGATGCAAGTGTTTTATAAAGAGACATCAGCGCCTCCCTTTCTTATTTTTCAGCGAGTAGGATACAAATTCCTTGAACAACGGATGACACGCGAAAGGTTTTGATTTGAATTCAGGATGGAACTGGCACCCAAGAAACCACGGATGACCGGGAAGCTCTATCATCTCGACCAAATTCGCCGCTGTATATTTTCCCGAGACCAAAAGTCCGGCGGAAACTATTTTTTTAAGATATTCGTTGTTAACTTCGTATCTGTGTCTGTGGCGTTCTGATATCTCGGGCTTGGAGTATGCGTCCATCGCTTTTGTTGATCTAACAAGTGTACAAGGATACGCGCCCAGCCTCATTGTACCGCCAAGTTTTGCGATATTCTTTTGTTCTTCCATTAAAGATATGACCGGGGAACATTTGTCTCCTTTAAACTCTTGGCTGTCAGCGTCCTTTATACCGGCCACGTTCCTTGAAAATTCAACTACCGCAAGCTGCATTCCTAAACATATCCCGAAGAAAGGGACATTATTCTCACGCGCGTATTTTATCGCTTTTATTTTTCCCTCAATTCCTCTGTCACCGAAACCTCCGGGAACAAGAATACCGTCAGCCTCTTTTAAATATTTTCCGACATCCTCTTTTTCAAGTTTCTCGGAATCAACGTACAGAATATCGACCTTTGCGTTATTTGCTATACCACCGTGACACAAAGCCTCGGACAGCGACTTATACGAATCCGTTAGCTCCACATATTTCCCGACAACGGCTATTTTTAGTTTGTGTTTAGGCTCGTAGATCCTTTTCATCACATTTTCCCACTGTGACATATTGGGATCAGCCGACCACACGTTCAGTATCTCAAGGATCTTGTCAACCACTCCCTGCTTATAAAAATACATGGGGACTTCGTAGATGCTATCTACATCCCTGGCGACAAAAACATTTTCTTTCGGAAGGTTACAGAAGAGGCCTATTTTACCTTTTACATCATCGCCAAAATCCATTTCACTCCTGCACAAAAGTACATCGGGCTGGATACCTATGCTTCGTAGTTCCTTAACGCTGTGTTGAGTGGGTTTTGTTTTTATTTCATTGGCGGCTTTTACGAACGGAACAAGAGTAAGGTGAACGTAGCAAACGTTCTCAGCGCCTATATCGTAGCGCATCTGGCGTATGGCTTCCAAGAACGGTTGCGACTCTATGTCGCCCACG
>JAZDEK010000192.1:0-2196 GCA_043808895.1 Pseudomonadota bacterium | reverse complement strand
TTCGTGTTTTGTTACAAAGATTAGGAATCAAAATTCCTAATCGACCAAAAACTGTTGCAAATGTAGTGAAGACTTTGACCTCTGAAATTCCGCAACCCGTTGAAAACAAACAAAGTCTTTTTTATAACTGACGAACTTGGGTTAACTGTTTTTGAGGAGAGAGTTCCAAATTTTAAGCTGTTTTTCCCAGAGAGGGTCCTTGAAGATATTGCGTATTCTGTATTCGCCAAGAGCGAATATCTGATTGTTTTTGGATTGAATAATATCTTTTTGTATTTTTGGACATAATAAAAGAATGTCCATGATCTGGCACATCCTCGCGGGCGTCATATTAAGCCATTCCGCTATCTGTCTCGAAGTCATCGCTGAGTCTTTTTCCAGCATATCCTTTATCTGATAAGCGAAGATTAAATATTGGCGCGGCTTTGGTTCTTGCGCGAGTCTCTTCATATAGTACCTGTATGATTTATGACTTACCGGCTTTATGTCTATTTTAAATTCGAACCTTAAGTCAGTTCCCATAAAACCTCCGTTTATTTTGGCTTGTTTTGAAGCTCTGGATGTAATAGAAGGAATAAGAATTTGATGCCACTGTGGTTCAACGTGAGGCGAATTTTGCCGTCTACAGCGCTATAATCGATCTGTTTAAGCATGAGCTTTAAAGCCTTATGCTTTTCCTGCGGGAAGAGCGTCTACCAGATCGGGGAATTCATTAAGAGTCCCTGCGCACGCTCGTGATCCGTGATGAGCTTCTGGCCAAGTGTCATCTCTTTTACGCGAGCTTCGGTCAACGAGCGATCATATTCATCGTGTTTAGCCATTAAATGTTTGAATTGGCGTTCCAATTCTTCCTTACGGTCATTCGGGTTCTTTAACGATTCTTTCAGAACTTCGATTTTTTCATTTAAGTTGCGAGCATCTTTAATAAGAACTTTCATTCCCTTATTATGAGTTTCGATCTCTTTTTGGATCTGCTCGTTTACATCACACAGCGCCTCTTTGCGCAACTCCGAATCATTGGCTATCTTTATTAATGACACGACCACGGCGTTTTCGATCTGCTGGGCGTTAACGGATCTATTAGGGCAGTTCTTATAACCGCGTTTTTGCGCGTTCATACAAACATAATAGCGGTATTTATATTTACTGTGCTTACATGTGTATGTGCTGAACATGATGCTGTTACAGGCCCTGCAGCGCAATAGGTGATTGAGGAGGCCGGGGTTGCTTTTATTATTGGGATGAGGGCGTTCTACGCGGTTGTGGTCGACAATAGCACGCACTTTATCAAAGGTCTCGCTTGATATAATAGCTTCGTGTAAGCCCGGATATAATTCGCTGTTATACCGGACTTTGCCTGTATAAATGATATTTTTCAATATCTGTTGGACATTGATTTTGGTGAATTTTGTTCCGCCGTAGGTTCTCCCGTTTTTACATACAAATCGTTTAGTCATATAACCTTTATCGTTTAATGTCATAGCTGTCGATAAAAACGACTTTTCTTTCAGATATAAATCGAAGATTTCCCGGACGAACACGGCCTCTTTTTCGTTAACTATGAGCTTATGGTTTACTTTGTCGATATCATAGCCTAATATCGGCATCCCGCCGATGAATCTGCCTTTCTTACGGGCAGCACCCATTTTGTCTTTGACGCGCTCGCTTATGATTTCCCGTTCGAATTGGGCGAAGGATAAGAGGATATTGAGCGTAAGGCGGCCCATCGAATTATTAGTATTGAAGGCTTGAGTTACGGAGACAAAGACGACGTTATATTTCTCAAAAAGCTCCAAGAGCTTAACGAAGTCAAGTAACGACCTTGATAGTCTATCGACTTTATAGACCACAACGCAGTTAATTTTACCTTCTTTTATGTCGGCAATGAGCTTCTGTAAGGCAGGTCTTTCAGTATTGGCGCCCGTATAGCCACCATCATCATATCGATCCGGTAAGAGTATCCATCCTTCGCTCTTTTGGCTGTTAATATAACTCTCGCCAGACTCACGCTGGTTATCCAGAGACGTAAAGTCCTGATCCAGACCCTCACTTGGTGACTACTCAGGTAGGTATAGAGGAATACTCCAGAGCGTACGACGATGGAAGTCGTTGCATGCCGAACAGTACGTACGATGTAAGCCCTACGGTCAAAAGCATCAATACATAAATCCCCTGCCGGAAAAGCTTTTCCCACGC
>JAZDEK010000191.1:0-4634 GCA_043808895.1 Pseudomonadota bacterium | reverse complement strand
CTCTTAACCTATTTAATGCAATCAATGTGCCAAAGGGGGTAAAACAGGTTTTATCCTTTAATTTCGAGCAGTTAATGATTTAAGAGAAGCCCCTGCATGGGGCAGGGGCTATCGGGTTTTTAGCTAGCTGTATAAAGTATAGACAGTAAAAAAATGCAAAATAAGCCTTAATTACAAATTTTTAAACATTACTTAATCATGGGGTTCAAAACGTGGGGCACTTTTAGTACATCCGACGAATGTTTGCCTTTGTTTTGTTGCTGGGTTTATTAAGTCGGTATTGTATTTTTGGGCGTATGTTACCCAGCTCCCATTTTGTGTATCAGTGCAAAACCAACCTGGTTCATAACCCGCAACGTAATAAGATGAATCAATTACTATGCAATTTGAGCTGAATAGAATCGTATCATCTACCGGCACTGAGACCGGCAGCCCTGTTGCCTGGTCTTTACCGATGATCTTATATTCTTTGTACCACTGGCAATTAGAGTCCTCTTCTGCAAGAACATTCACTGCGGCGAAAATACAGAACAGAGACAAAAAGAATGCTTTTTTCATTTCACACCTCCGTTAATTGTGTTTTAAGGGGTTACAGCGAGTAAAGTCAAACTTTTTTAGTATAACAATTATGTTACACTTTTTTGTGTTTTTGCGGCGTCGTTAAATAACAAAAATGTTATACGCCGCGAGTTTTTCTGATTTTTATGTAAGTTGTCTTGTCGTGATATTTGACTAAAAAATATTCTACTAAAAAAGCCCGATGTCTTTTATTTGAGAGGCAGCGTTGGGGAGCGTTATCTTAACGGTGGTGCCTTTTCCGTAAGTACTCTCAAAGACCATTTGTCCGTGGTGGGTGTTGATTATGGAATTCGCCGTACTTAAACCCAGCCCCGTACCTTCACCGGCTTTTTTAGTTGTAAAGAACGGCTCTGTAAGATGAGGGATGTCTTCCTCTTTTATTCCAGCGCCATTATCCGTGATCTCTATTTCAACTGTTTTTTCGGTTTCATTTGTTCTGAATATTATTTTTCCATGCTCGTTGTTCTTGTCGTTTGCTTTTATTGCCTGTACGGAGTTTAAAATTATATTCATGAACACTTGGGATATTTTGGATGGCGTGCAATATATGCGGCTTGTGTGGTCGTAATGCTCTTGAATGGTGAGTTCATTCTTGTGGACGTTCCTTGTAACATGCACCGCGTTCCTTATTAGATCTTTTACATCGACCTCGGTTTTTTCTCCCTGGCCTGGGTGGGCCATATAGTTGATGTCCTCTACGAGTTTTTTTACCCTCAAAAGCCCATCCTCTGTTTCCGCTATGAGTGAAGGGATGTCGTCTGTGATATCACTCGGAGGAGTGGTTCTGTTCTGCGCGCATTTTGAAAGTGTATCCAGATATTTTTTAAGGCTCTGGAAATTACTTACTATAAAACTTAAAGGATTATTTATTTCATGCGCGATGCCGGCGGAGAGTTCTCCAAGGGTCGCCATTTTTTCGTTCTGAATTTTATCGTTAAAACTTGTTTCAAGGTCTTTATACGCTTTTTCTATTTCCTTGTTCTTTTTCTCAAGCTCCTTGTTCTTGTGTTCAATGGTCTTTTTTGTTTTTTCAAGTCCCACGATTATTTCTTCCAAAAGTTTAGGCGAATATTTTTTGTAATCGTTCTCTGTATCAAAAAAACAGGGCTCTTGGGTAAAATTAATTCTTACATCTCTATCCTTATATCTTATCGCGGAAAGGTCCTCGCCGCCCCACAGCCTTGGAAGCGTTATCAAAGCTCCCATTATGAACTCAGCCGCGTTGTGATAATGGCCGGAGTTATCCACCGCTTTTATTGTTACAGAATTTGCGTCCTGTTCCATTAATTTTATTACAGGCACTTTTAAAAAATACGCTGTGAATCTCTCTACGTTCAAAAGTATCGGTTTTGGGTTTGCCATCGCTTTGATAACGTTCTCAATGTCTCCCCAGCTATTTTTTGAGGTGCTGTCGCCGCCTATTTCAAAAGCGACATTATTTTTTCCGGATTCCTTTTCTATTTTTGAGATCATCTCGTTCAGGAAATCAACGCTCACCCAATTGTATGAATCTTCCAAAAGCTCAGGGCTGTAATCGTGCCTTAAGATAACGCTGTCCAAGTCTATATTCCTTGTGGACGCGTAATCCATGCATGACCGGATTATTCTACAGCTGACTGTGTCCTCGCTCATAGTAAGCCCTTTTACACTTATCCACAGGGGTTTTCAAGTGACATTTTGAAATGAATATGTTCTAATTTCGCTTAGTTATGGAATGCTTAAGAATGCATGAGTGTGAGCTTTGCGAAAAGGCCATAGTATGTGACCTGGATAAACAGCTTCATAACGGTTGGATAAAAAAAACACGCCTCGATCTAATAAAGAATTTTATTGTCGTTAATTCAAATAAAGGCGGCCTTGGGGCGACTCTTTTTTCCATACAGATGGCTACCAAGTTCCATAACATGGGGTACAAGACCGCGCTGCTTGAAACATCCATGTCGTCGTCGCTACCATATTATCTGGCCACTCCAACCGCGTCCGGGCTTGAACTTACCTCGGACGGTATACTGCCCATAGTTTCAAAATACGGATTCATGTATTTGTGCCCGCTCCTTTTTATGCAGAACGACCCTAAAGTGGTTAATTGGGATCTGGACGCTATATTCAACTTTACTAAAAAAATGCTGATAAACTCAAATTGGGGCGATATTGATGTTCTTATTCTTGATGTGCCCCTCAACCAAACTGAACTTATAAAGAATATTAGATCATTCACGGATGACAAGATCAGCTCCGCGGTGTTATTCGTCGACCATAAAAGGTACAAAACACTCCAAACAAAAATGTATATTAATTATGTAAAAGAGTTTGCGCGAGTAGGGTCGGTGCTTTTTTCTCCATCAAAGAAAAAATCCAAGGCGCCGGATATTTCTATTCCCGATGTTGACTGCCCGGTCTATACTTTACCTTATGTTGACGCCGTGAGTTTTTTTGAGACAAGTTCGGACACGATCACGGATAGTATAAGCGGCGCTTACGCCGGAGTAGTGGAGGAGGTTGTAAAGAGGTGTCTTCCGACAGAAAGATCCTTATAGTCGACAACGACGTTGAATCTTGCAGCCTGATGAGGGCTGTTATAGCCAATTATAAATTCGATTTTCCAACTGAAGTTTACACGTCTTCGGACCTGAACGAGGCTGATCACCTTATAAAACAAATTACGCCCGATTGCATAATCTGCGGCTGCGGGGTGAGTGATCTTATTCCGTGGACACAAAAAATTAATTCCGACGCCGTAAAAATATTGTTATCAGAGAACGCGGATTTTGATGAGCTCCAGAACGCTGTGAACAAGGGCGGTATTTTCAGGTTCGTGTTTAAACCGTGGAACGAAGAAGAACTTTGTTCCGCTGTGGCCGGCTCAATAGAGTATCTTGATATCTCAAGAGAGAACTCCGGCCTTGTCGCCAAAGCCGAGGCAAAGAACCGCTACCTTATGAAGCTCAAAGCCATGCTTGAAAATAAAGACGCTGAGCAGAATACACGGATCGAACGTTCTGAACAAACTGTGAAGAATGTAAAAACGGAATTCGAGATAACGAACAGGCTACTGAGGGCGATGAATAATGTCAGGTCCACCGCTGATATAGAAAAAAGGTTAAAAGAAATACTGTACGACGCCATGGACATAGAGGATGTAAAAATATCTCCGTATAAAAAAACAGGCGGCACGGGTTTAGATGAAAAATGTTTATCCGTTCCTCTTTTTTGCTCGGGGTGTATCCTGGGCGAGATAAGTTTTTATAGAGTTGCTCTTTTTGATCCGTCCGAGGTTGAACTTCTGGATAAAACAGCCGACCTTGTTGCAATGACGGCGGATAAACTTATAAGATTCTCGTCGCTGGAAAGATTAAAAAAACAATGGGAGGCGGTGTTCGACTCAATAGATGTTCCGCTTACAGTGGTGGATAAAGACCTTAACCTTACGCGCGCGAACCGTTCTTTTGGTGAAATGGTGGGCGAGAAAGTACAGAATATAATCGGGAAAAAATGTTTTAATGTTCTTAGGAACGTTGGTAACGGCACTCAGTGTTCCGGCTGTAATGTAAGGGATTCTTTTGAGACCGCAAAACCCGTGGGGTCAGAAGTTAATGTTGAACATTCTGGGAAATGTTTTACCACGTGGACGTACCCCGTGTGTGTGGATGGAAGAGTTAATAGCGCCGTACAGTTCTATAAAGATATCTCGGAACAAAAAAACTACAGGGAAAAACTTTTGCATTCGGAAAAGCTTGCCGAGATAGGCATCCTTGCAGGCTCCGTCGCCCACGAAATAAATAATCCTATCGGCGGAATTATAGCGATGCTCCAAATTATATCGCATGAGATGGAGAAGAACTCGCCTATCGCCGAAGATATACAGGAAATGGAAAAAGCGGCGGGTCGTTGTAAGAAGATAGTGGACAATCTTTTGCATTTTTCTCGTCAGTCAAAAGAGGACGAGGCTAAAGTAATGGAGCTGTCCTCTGTGTTTAATTCCTTAATGCCTTTGGTCGATATACAGATCCGCCACGAAAATATAGACTTTAGTTTTACAGACGAAACGAACGGTG
>JAZDEK010000190.1:0-2106 GCA_043808895.1 Pseudomonadota bacterium | reverse complement strand
TACTCCATTTTTTACGTCACTGGATAAAACCGTTTGGTCAAGGCCGGAGACTTTTTCATCGTTAACATATGCGCCGCCGCCCTGGATAAGACGACGAGCTTCACCTTTTGAAGAAACAAGTTTTGTCTCAACTAGAAAGTCCACTATATTCATTCCGGATTTTATTTTTGCCGACTCCATATTAAAAACAGGAACGCCCTCTATTTTAGAACTATCGCCGCCAAAAAGCGCCGCACTCGCCTCGCGAGCCTTTACAGCCTCTTTTTCTCCGTGCAGTATTTTTGTGGTCTCGAACGCAAGAAGTTTTTTAAGTTCCCTTATGTCTAGCGTCTTTAAAACTTTTTCTATTTCATCGTCCGGCATGTACGTGTAACAGTAAAAGAACTTTTTTACGTCCCTGTCGTCCACGTTTATCCAGTACTGATAATATTCATAAGGCGATGTTTTTTCAGGGTCCAGCCACACAGTACCTTTCTCTGTTTTACCCATTTTACCGCCGGAGGCTGTCATCATAAGTTCAAATGTAAAACATTGTACGTCGCTGTTATTCATCTTGCGTGCAAGGTCTATGCCCATTATCATGTTGCCCCATTGATCCGCCCCGCCAAGCTGGAGCACACAGTTATGATGTTTATTCAAATACACAAAATCGTAAGACTGTAAAAGCATGTAGCTGAACTCAAGATATGTAAGACCGCCCTTTTCTAATCTATCCTTAACACAGTCTTGGGTAAGCATTCTATTGATGCTAAAATTCTTCCCAACATCGCGTAAAAATTGTATGTAATTAAGCGGAGCTATCCAATCAAGGTTATTAACGAACAGCGGCGCAGGATCTTTCGGGAGTATTTTTCGTATCTGTGCTTCCATGTTTTTAAGATTTTTCTTCGCGACATCCTCATCAAGCAGAGTTCTCATTTCAGTTTTACCGCTTGGGTCGCCCACAAGACCTGTTCCACCGCCCATAACTATTATCGGCTTTAGGCCGGTTTGAGCAACGCGCGATATCGCCATAAGGACGAACATGCTACCTAAGTGAAGGCTATCTGCTGTGGGATCAAAACCAACGTAAAATGTTTTGCCTTTTGGGTTCTGCAAAATATCTGACACAGCTTTTTCATCACTGATCTGGTAGACGTACCCGCGTTTTTTTAGTGTTTCAATATGGTTCATAAAAAACTCTCCATAATTTTTTATTTGGTGATATATAGTATAGCCTGTAACTTGTGGTGAGCAAAGATAATTGCTCGGATGGCGGAATTGGCAGACGCGCCAGGTTCAGGGTCTGGTGGGAAACCGTGGGGGTTCGAGTCCCCCTCCGAGCACCATAAAATAAAAAAACCGGCTGCAAAGCCGGTTTTTTATTTTATGTTCTCATGAGTGGTAACGAGAAACACCGCCACTACGTGGCTGGGGCGTTCGAACGCGGACAAGAGTACCAAAAATCCAAATTAGCGTCCGCCTCACGACCGAGCGTCAGCGAGGGAGCCCAAAGGGTGAGCCGGCTTCAGCCGGCGAATATTCCCCCTCCGAGCACCATTGTTGTTCAATTTTCGTCATTATTGCTAATTTTTGGATATCTTGGGAATATAAATCTTAAGCTCTCTAGCTGGTATGATCTTTGCTCATATTAAAAACATGAATAAAGACTTACTGCTTTATACCGAACAAGACTTTAAAAACAAGATTTATACAATACGCGGTGTTCAGGTAATGTTGGATAGTGATCTGTCTGATTTTTACAAGGTGGAAACAAAATATCTTAATAAGGCAGTAAAAAGGAATATTGACCGTTTTCCTCCCGATTTTATGTTTCAACTTTCAGATCTAGAACTAAAAGAGATAAACTTGAGGTTCCAATTTGGAACCTCAGGGTTAAAACGCGGAGGTAGAAGGTACCTCCCATATGTATTTACCGAACAGGGTGTTGCAGTGTTAGAATTATGCAAGCGTTTGTTTCCACGCGCAGGTTTATTGCTACCAGTGTCCAAGTCTTTAACAGGATTGATAGGCTAGAAGTAAAACAAATAGAGACAGACAAGAAAATAGATGCTGTATTAAATGCTCTTGAGAGTAAAGAAGTACAGCCCAGGCAATGTGTGTTCT
>JAZDEK010000189.1:0-6207 GCA_043808895.1 Pseudomonadota bacterium | reverse complement strand
CTTTAATTATTGCGAAGAAACTATAAAAGCGCTTGATCCGGATGGATCGAACGCTTTCTCTGGATACATATCTCAGTATAAGATGGACGTAGCCGGAACATTAGTGAACGATTTTGGGGATCGTTTCGGCGGAGATATAGTTGCGCAGAATTACACCCGTGCAATTAGCTACTACGGCAGTGTACAGGAAGAAAAAGGCAACCAACTAAAAGACGTGTGCGTTGGTCTGACCAGAACAGCAAAAAGTAGATTAGACGTTCTTCGGCAAGCACATAATAAAGAGATCAACAACGAAAACGCGCAGGCCATTGCTGACTTTTTTAATCCTTATATAAACCTCATTAACGCAAGATGTGAATTTATACACGCTGAAGCATTAGAAATAAAGGCCAAGAACATATCTCCGTATGCTGACCTTAGCCAAAAAATGGGCGATTTTTTAGACACGTGGGATAACAGCTCAACCACCACCGGAAGAAATGCAGGTTTCAGCCCTCAGAGCGATGATTTTGTTTCCGAAAACCTTAATGTAAGAAAAGCGTTGGATAAATACGCTCAAACACCTTTTGTTAGGAATACGAGAGATATATTTAACGCGTTGTTCGCTGTTCCGGTGATACAACTTGATAGACATGACCCCTCCTCAAAAATGCCCAACCCGCTCAATAGGCTCATGGCTTCAAAAACCCTCAATTCAAAACTTGGTTTTGATTTTTTAATTCAGGAAGGGTTCTTAAACGCGTGCATGAGATACGGAAAACCGTTTGGCGCACAGGGACTTTCAGGCTTTGAAAGAATACGACTTGGAAGAACGCCTATGACCACGCCGGAAGAGTTCCAAAAGTACAAGAACACTCTAAAAGAGACCGTAAAAAAAGCATCCGAGGGTAAAGATATAGAGGCTTTCTTTACAGGCTCGTTGATACTTACAGCAAAAGAAGAAGTAACCGAACTCCTGACAGAAGCAAAAGAAAAAGCTGACGACGATATAAAAACTTGTCTTGATGACCGCGGGTTGGAGACACTACTTAAACTTCATGAGGAAAAAGCTTGCCTGCTTCCGCCAACTGATGACGACCACAGAGTTATAAATGTAAGGGAAAACGCGAACGAAGACAGACAAGAAATAATATCCAGATACCTGACGACAGCCCCCGCACTGGCGATAGAATATATAAAAAATTCCACAACTCCTGAGAATTTTGACGCGTTATGCGCCTCGTTGCTGGCATCGTATGACAAGCTTGAAACAAAAGAAACCGTCATGAACGCGCTTGATATCGCTATTTTTGTTTCCGCCGTTCTATCTTATGGAACAAGTTCTTATGTAACTATACCTTTTAGGGTAGTCTTGGTGGCAGCCAGCGCTATAGACGGCGTAATGTCCATTAAAACGATATCGGAAATGAATAGTGAAATTTCCACAATAAAAGAAATGCAGGCTGCAGAATTCATAGATTACGATGTAGGACAAAAAATGACGGATCTTGCAAGTTCGAACATAGGGGCGGCCGCGATATCTTTAATAATCGACGCGACGTTCATATACTCTGGGCTGAAAGGACTTAAACTTCTGCCATTAAGAAGAACGCCAAAGGCAGAACCACCGGTAATTGCTGAAACACCAAAGGCAGAATTACCAAAAACAAAAACCAGAAAAGAACCGGACGTAATTGAAGAACCGCAGACCCATCAGCTTGCTATGGATTTTGAGGAAACAAAGTTGCCAAAACAATTTACGTATAAAAAAGTTGACCCGACGAGTGTAGAGAGGATGAAATTAAGAATTACGGATCAGGCTCGTGCTCTAGGAATTGATATAAGAGGAGAGGGACCAGTAGTGGACTTTCTAGCTAAAAGATCTGCCAGCCTTAATAACTTCGCAAGACAGATGAGGTTCTGCAAAGCCATGTATCCTAGTACAAAAGTATGGTGGAAAATAGGATTAGCAGGCACTCTAATAAGAGTTGGGACAACTTATGATGGATACAAAAGGAGCTTGGGAAAACATAAATTTAACGTATTAAATTTTAGCGCAGATGCAGGTTCTGGAGTTTTAAAGGAATGGGTCTACGCGTACTTTATCGTAAAAAACAGCGTCAAGGTTAATAATAGCTTCGATTTTAAATATAGAACAACATTCAGTGAAGCCGTAAAAAGTTGGGCCAAAAAATTCGGTAAGACATACATCAAAACGCTACCTTGGGCGCTTGGTACAGAAGTAATAAGCAATTCATTTTACTTTCTTACCGGTACTGCGGCAGATCAATACGGTGAAGAGCATAAGTGGGCAGCAACGAGGGCCCGTTCTGAATGGGGTGGGATCTGGGCTGCCGGTGTAGCCGTCCCTTTGAAAATGACTCTATATGAACTGGTCATGGGTCTTACATGCATGGTCCCTGGTGTAAAAATATTTGCAAAAGCTTCTGGGTTAACACGTACTGTAACAGCCGTCGTTCTTTCATATGGAGCACAGACAGCATACTCTGAAGGAACTTCTGTTCTATATTACCAGGGCAGAAATTGGTTCATGCACGACGTTTGTGGTCTGGAGTTGTTAGACTCAGAACATAAAAAGCCAGACGCTACTACTGATGATAAAAAAACTAAAACGGCTGACCTTGGATCAGAACATGTTGTTACCTATATCGGTAACGACGGCGAAGATCCCGTAGAAATAAGTTTTGTAGATCAGGGCACCCCTTCACTTACAAAAGAAGAAGAAAATAACGGATACGTTCTATATGAACTTGTACCGGGTGATAGCGAAGGAAATCTGGACTACGACCCTAGCCTAGAACAATAACGTGGAAAGATATCTTTCCGCTGTATCACAAATTATTGTTACGATAGTTTTGCCCTTATTCTCCGGCCTTGATGCCAGATGCAGCGCTGACCAAACATTAGCACCGGAAGATATACCCGCGAAAATACCGTCGGTCTTCATGAGTTTTCTGGATGTTCCAAACGCGTCATCGGTATTGACGGTGATTATTTCGTCTATCAGTTCTATGTCCAAGACCCCTGGGATAAATCCGGCGCCTATGCCCTGAATTTTATGAGGACCCGGTTTGCCACCCGAGAGTACAGGAGAGTCACTCGGTTCTACAGCGACTATTTTCACATTCGAATTAAACTCTTTTAATCTTCTGCCAACGCCCGTTATTGTTCCACCTGTACCTACACCTGCGACAAAGATATCAACTTTTCCGCCGGCATCATCCAATATCTCCTTCCCTGTGGTCCTGTAATGATACTCGGGATTTGCCGGATTATTGAACTGATCCAGTATTACAGCCCCCGGATTCTTAGAGAGTATATCTTTTGCCTCGTTAACAGCCCCCGTCATCCCTTTTTCAGCCGGTGTAAGAATAAGTTCCGCTCCAAGGGCTGCAAGTATCTTTCTCCGCTCAATGCTCATGCTCTCCGACATTGTGAGTATCAGTTTATACCCCCTTATTGCCGCGATATAAGCAAGGGCTATACCGGTGTTCCCGCTTGTTGGCTCGATCAGAAGCGAGCCTTTTTTTATCGCTCCTTTTTTTTCAGCGTCTTCAACCATTGCAATAGCAAGACGGTCCTTAACGCTACACAGCGGGTTCATGTTCTCCATTTTGCCGTATATATTTCCAGCGGGCGCAATGCCCCCCATTTTTACCAGCGGGGTGTTTCCTATCAGTTCCGTAAGGTTATTATAAAGTTCCAATGTATCCCCTCCCCCTATTCTTTTGGCACTATGTAGTCCTTTATCTGTCCTTTCATCGAGCCTATCTTTACCTCTGCCTCAAACCTCACAGGCACTTTCTTCTCGTCGTCCGTTACCCATAAAGTCATCGCGCCCTTTGTAAACTTTTCGCCATTCCTCTCCACTGTGGGATGTAGAACAAGAGTGTTAACATCGCCAAGACGTGTCCATATCCTTTCTTTTTTCACAACATCCAAGGTCATGTTCCAGTTCTTTCCGTTATCGTGAATAACGAATTGTACCTTATCGCCCACTTTCATATCGTTCGTGCGCATGTAATACAGCGACGAGAATATGTCTTGAGCGTAGCGGGTGAACTCGTCGTCGCGCTTTATCTCTGTAACTTCGCCCTTTGAGTCTATGCGTTTTTTCCAAAAGCGTGACCTTTGTTTCTCGTGATCGTAGTTCAATACCATGGATACATTTTGTTTTGTCTCGTCCATTTTAAGCGTCATGGTAAGAGGAACAAATTTTTCATGATCAACATAGCAGTCTATAACGTCATAGGCCTTGTAGATAAGTTTCATAAGGGCGGATGTTTCAGCTATGCCGTTAAAGTGAAAAGCCTTTCTGCCGTTTATTTCAACAAATGGCTTTATCTCTATGGTGAGCGTTGCCGCTTTTATCCCTATGTAGTAGAGGTCGAGTTTTATTATCTCCCCTACTTTGAATGGGTTCTTTACCACTCTTACTTCTTCTTTTTGTACTATACGTTTTTCTTCCGGCGCGGGTTTCTTACCCTTTTTTGAGGGTTTGGCCTTGATAGTCTCCTCTACCTGAACTGTGTTCACCACTTTAAGCTCTTTGGCCTGAGGTTGTTTCTGGTCCGAGAGTTTGACTATCTTGAGTTTTTCTTTTACGTCCCTGGGAGGTTCTATGTTCTTTTTTTGCAGAGATGAGGCGCAGCCGGAAACAATAAAAGAGCAAACAACGCCGTAAATAATGTTATGAATAAATATTGTCTTTAAACGCATCTTCTTTTACCGATTTCCACCTTTTATGCACCCATATCCACTGCTCGGGGTGCTTTTTTATGAATTCCTCGATAATGTTACTATATCTTTGAGTGTTGCGCTTTATATTTTCTCTGTCAGTGCCTGTTTTCTCAAATCCGACATCAGGATAAAGTATGAGGTCAAAGCTGCCGTCGCTGCGGCGGTAATTAACGACCGGTATCACAGGAGCTTGGGTCCGTTGAGCGAACCATGCAAGGCTTGTTATGGTCCAAGCTGGGCGTCCAAAAAAATTCACCTTATCCCCCACGGGAGGGCCCATGAATTGATCGAGCACTACTCCAACGACCTCGCCCTTTAATATCGCTTTCAGGACGTTTCTTGCGCTATGAGCCTCATTTATAAGTTTTATCCCGTAAGATGCCCTGCTTTTTACCCAAACGTCATCAAATATTTTGAGTCTCATGTACTTGGTTATGATGTTAAGCGGAACTTTGTAGAACATTGCGGCAACGCCCATGATCTCCCAAAAACCAACATGGGCTGAAAGAAAAAATACTCCTTTTCCTTTTTTAAGTGCTTCCTCAAGGTGTTCTATATTGTGGACACGCACGTTCTTTTCAGCGAACCTCACGGCGTCGAATGGAACGTGAAGGAGCTCAAACACCAATCGGCCGTAATGTATGTAATTCTCTATCTCAAGTTTTTTTATTTCTTCAAAAGACAAGCTCCAATATGCGAGCAGAAGGTTCTTTCTAACTATGTTCCTTTTGAATCGTACTACATGATACAGGAAAAGCCCCAGCATCTCGCCTAAAAAGAGCTCAAGCCCTCTTGGCATAAAACGTATGGGCAAAAGAAGGAAGAACATCAGCCAATACAGCATGTTAAAAATTCCTCCTTATCGTTTATTTTATGTTCGTACCAGGCCTCAACAACATCGGCCCTGCCTTTAAAGAATTCTCGGAGTTTTGGCATGTCTTTACTGGTAGCAACTATATATTCCGCGCCAACGGATTCTTTTAATCTTAGAATATTCTTTACGTCGCTGTTCCTGAACCTATGGTGATCCCCGTAGGCAAAATATTTCTCAAAAATACCACCAGCCGCGATCAATTTATCCAAAAAATGCCGGGGATTATATATCGCGCACACAGGAAGTATTTTTTTGTCTTTTACATCCTTTGATGTGTGAAGTTCGGTAACAGAAAAGAAAACTTTAAGCCCCGGATGTATCTTTAACGCCTTTGCCTTAAGTCCATCTTTTTCGGCTTCATTTAATTTATCCGACTTTGTGAAAAGTATAATATCAGCCCTTTTCAGCGACGAATAAGACTCCCGCAGCATTCCGTACGGAAATACTTTATCCTTAAAACCCTTATTAGAGTCAATGAGCACTATGTCTGTGTCGCGCTTTAATTTTAGGTGCTGGAACGCGTCATCCACTATCACAACATTTGTATCTGCCCACTTTTTCTTAAGAGCACTCGCGCCGGCAGTTTTATCATG
>JAZDEK010000188.1:0-4213 GCA_043808895.1 Pseudomonadota bacterium | reverse complement strand
AGGGCCAATGACGGTGGCGATGCTGCTCCGAAACACTTTAGCCATGGCAAAAAGGAAACTGCGTTGTGAGTAAACTTTCTGAATCATTACTATCAGGGAAAAAAGTCATAACAGCGGAGATGTGTCCGCCGAAAGGAACAGATTTTTCCGATTTTATAAAGAACGCCGCCGCCATAAAAGAATATGTTACAGCTTATAACGTTACAGATAACCAGCGCTCGGTCATGAGGGTGACCCCGCTTGTAGCGTCGAAAATGCTTTTAGATAACGGAATGGAACCGATATATCAGATGACTTGCAGGGACAGGAATAGATTAGCCATTCAATCCGATCTTTTGGGTGCGTCCGCTTTTGGTGTAGAAAATGTTTTAGCTCTTACTGGGGATCACGTGATGAGTGGCGACTACAAACCGGCGAAACCTGTTTTTGATCTGGATGCGGTGCAGCTTTTATACACGATGGGGGTTCTAAGTAGCGGTATAGATCTTGCCGGTAAGAAACTAAAGGGCACACCTAAATTTTTTCCGGGTGCAGCGGTAAATCCCACAGCGTCTAACGTAGAGATACATATTTGGAGAATGAAAGAAAAGGTTCGAATGGGTGCAAAGTTCTTTCAGACCCAGGTCGTTTTTGACAAGAACATCCTTAGATCTTTTATGAATGATGTACGTGATGTCGGGGCCAAAATAATCGCCGGAGTGATACTTGTTAAAAGCGTGAAGATGGCAAAGTTCCTTAACGAGAACGTGCCCGGGCTCAGTGTGCCGTCCTGGGTAATCAAGGAACTTGAGGGTACAAAGAACGAGGCTGAAGCTGGAGCCAGAATAGCCGGACATCTTATTAAGGAATTCTTGGAAATAGCTGATGGAGTACACGTTATGGCTATACACGAGGAGCAACGCCTTCCCGAAGTATTTAAGAACATCTAATATATGAGGAGAAAGAGCAATGAGCGTCAGAAAGACTTCTATCTACGACAACCACGTAAAATGCGGTGGAAGGGTTGTTGAGTTTGCCGGATGGTATCTTCCGGTCGAGTTCAGTGGACTTATCAACGAACACAATTCTGTCAGGAACAACGTTGGTATCTTTGACGTAAGCCACATGGGAGAGATCTCTGTTAAAGGTGAAAGGGCGGGAGAGTTCGTGCGTAACCTCGTCACGAACGACACCAACAAACTTTACGACGGAAGAGTAATGTACACACCGATGTGTTACGAGAACGGCGGTATAGTGGACGACCTTCTTGTTTATAGGATCAATGAGAAAGAGTATCTTTTGGTCGTGAACGCGTCCAATATACAAAAAGATTTTGAATGGATAAAGAGCACGAATAAATTCGACGTTGAACTAAAGAACGTGAGCGATGATTATTTCCAGCTCGCTGTTCAGGGGCCTAACGCCAAAACCGTTATGGAAAAATGCTTTAACGTGGATCTTTCAGACATAAAGTTCTTTCATTTTAAGAATATGAACCTGAACAATGTTCCATGTATAGTTTCCAGAACAGGTTACACAGGCGAGAACGGTTTTGAGATATATGGTCCGTGGAACGAGGGAGGAAAACTTTGGGACGCTCTGGTTACGGCCGGCGTTGTTCCTTGCGGCCTTGGGTGCAGAGATACATTAAGGCTTGAGGCTGCGTTAATGCTTTACGGGAACGACATAACGGCGGAAACAACACCGTTGGAAGCGGGCATCGATATGTTCGTTAAACTTGAGAGTGGAAATTTTATCGGACGTGACGCTCTTATTAAACAAAAACAGGAAGGATTGAAAAGAAAACTTATAGGTTTTACGCTTGAAGACAAAGGTATCCCGCGCCACAATTATCTGGTCGTAGATGATAGCGAGAACACGGTCGGTATTGTAACAAGCGGAACACTTTCTCCCTCTTTGAATATCCCGATAGGGCTTGCTTACATTGAGACCAAAAAGCTTGAGGACGGAAGCCAGCTGTACATTAAGATACGCACGAACAATAATCCTCTTAAACAGATGAAGCTCCCGTTCCTTAAGAAGTATTGATAAGAGGAGCCTTGCGTGATAGGAATTGATACGAAAAAAAATAGGAGGACGATATGAACATAAAACCGAATTTGTTTTACACAAAGGACCACGAATGGGTAAATGTAGAGGGTGACACAGCGACAATGGGTATTACAGACCACGCGCAGGCTCAGCTTGGGAGCATAGTTTTTGTAGAACTTCCCGAGATCAACAAAACAGTAAAGGCGGGAGATACTTTGGGCGTTGTTGAAAGTACCAAAGCGGTTTCCGATTTTTATTCAGCAGTAGAGGGAACTGTTACGGCGGTGAATAACGACCTTAATGGAACGCCCGAAAGCATAAACGAGGATCCATACGGGAAAGGCTGGCTTGCGAGATTAAAATTTACCAAGAAATCGTCAGAACTTATGGATGCCGAATCTTATGAGAAATATTTGAACGAGGAACATAAATAGTCATGCCGTACATACCCCACACTAAAGACGACATAAGAGAGATGCTTCAGATCATAGGAAAAGGGAGCGTGGAAGATCTTTTTACATCCATTCCTTCAAAGTACCGTCTTAAACAGGGGGCTTTAAAACTTCACGACGGGATGTCTGAATACCAGGCGCGTGAACGCGTACAAAATTTAGCGGACGTGAACAAAGTATATCCCGTTTCAAGGTCTTTCTTGGGAGCAGGAGCGTATTATCATTTTATCCCTGCCGCTGTGAACCACATCGTGTCGCGTTCTGAATTTTATACGGCATACACTCCGTATCAACCGGAGATAAGCCAAGGGACACTTCAGGCGATATTTGAATTCCAGACCATGATGTGTAGATTAACCGGCCTTGATGTCTCCAACGCCTCAATGTACGACGGTGCCACGGCTTTTGCCGAGGCTGTGCTTGTTGCATACCATTACAGGCGTGAGAAAAAGAACAGAGTTATAATTCCAAAGAATATTCACCCGGACTACATAGCTGTACTTAAAAATTACATGGAGCCTTTTGGTATAGAACTTGTAACCGCGGGTTGCGACGATAAAACCAGCCAGCTAAATACAGAACTCTTAAAAGAACAGATAAACGGTGCGTTGGCTGTCTGTATTCAGTCACCGAACTTCTTCGGAGTTATCGAATCTAACGCAGCTGAAATAACGAAAATGGCAAAAGAAGCCGAGGCTGTGTCAATATTCATATGTGCTGAGCCAACAAGTCTTGGAATGTTCAAATCTCCCGGCGAACTTGGTTTTGATATCGCTGTTGTAGAGATACAGGCTCTTGGGAATCCTGTGGCTTTCGGCGGACCTTACGCCGGAGTAATTGTAGCAAAGAATGAATTCGTAAGGAACATGCCAGGGCGTATCATAGGCGAGACCAAGGATGTGGACGGAAAAAAAGCGTACGTTCTAACGCTCGCGACAAGGGAACAACATATAAGAAGGGAAAAAGCCACATCCAACATATGCAGTAATCAGGCGCTGGTGGCGTTAAGGACTTCTGTATATTTATCCCTTATAGGCGAAGACGGGTTTAAAGAACTTGCGCGCACAAATTACGCGAACTCTCATTATGCCAGAGAACTTGCCGCAAAAATACCATCGCTGACGGTTAAATATAGCGGTGTTTTCTATAACGAGTTCTTGGTTGAATTCAAATCCAAGGACGCAAGGGATAAATCATGTGACGCTCTTAAAAAAGAGGATTTTCTTCCGGGATATAAACTTGGCGACAATAAGCTTTTAATAACGGTCACTGAAGTTAATGACAAGAACTCCATAGATAAGTATTTTGAAGTTCTAAGGAGGCATGCAGCGTGAACTACGTAAAAGAGCCTCTTATATTTGAACTTTCAAAGGACGGAAGGGCGGGAAATTATTTTAATTCTACCATCGTTGATTGTAAAATGCCGGCGCAGGAATTGCTCAGAGATAAAATAGGTTTTCCAAGCGTTAGCGAACTTCAGGTTGTGCGGCATTACACTCATCTTTCAAGTCTTAACTTCGGCGTGGATACCGGTTTTTATCCTCTTGGTTCATGCACAATGAAATATAATCCTAAAATAAATGAAAAACTTTCTATATTACCGGGTTTTTCTCAAACACATCCTTTAGCTCCTGTATCAATGTCTCAAGGATGTTTGCAAATATTATTTGAAACTGAAAAAATGCTTTCGGAAATCACAGGAATGGACGCATTTTCTCTTCAGCCTGCCG
>JAZDEK010000187.1:0-3629 GCA_043808895.1 Pseudomonadota bacterium | reverse complement strand
CTTTAATTCCGCCCAAACCCTTGCCGACATGAACGACTATTTTACTGTCATTAATCAGTACATTGATAAGAGTAAGAAAATAAATAAGGATGAGTACGAACTTATCCTTAAAACCCTTGAGCCTGTAAAAACTATTTTCAGCCTCTTTACAGAAACCCCTAACGATTACATAGAAGGGTATAAAAATAGAGTTACAGCGCGTCTTGGATTAGATAGAAAGGAAATAGACAATATGCTTACTGCCAGGAATACCGCCAGAAAAAATAAAGACTTTGCTACTGCTGACCAGATACGTAATGATCTACTTAAAAAAGGCATAACAATTATGGACGCTGTGGACGGAAGTGCCGACTGGTTAATATCCTGAGAGCCCCATCACAGAGTACGCTTTTTTGGACAGGAATTTGATGGAGAAATAATCTGAGCAAAGCTCGTAGGTTTTTGAGTCCATAAGGATGTCCTCGCCGTTCGAGAGTTTGGCTATTTCATCTATCTCGCATAACGCGTCTGTGAATATTGAGAATTCCAATTTTCCCATTCGTACACTTTTTATTAAGATCCCGTCGGCGGTGGCTATTATTACTCGTCCCTGAAGACGTTTTACAGGGAGACTATCCACTCGTTCCTTAACGTCCTCTACTGCCTGTTTTAACTCCATTCCGCAGAGCACAGCGTTATAAGCGCAGTTATCGTTTGGGTTCAAAGGCTCTATTACTATTGTGATGGAATCCTCGCTCCTTTTTATTACAGAGGCGCTGTATTTTTTTGCCGTCTGCATGCTTTTGGCGAACAAATAATTCATCACTTTTACTACCGTGTTGGTTTTTACCTCGGAGGCCATTTTGCCAAAATAGGGTATATCAAAGTGCAGCACCGACATTGTTTTCTTTTTCTTCTCGTCCAGGAACAGCCACGGAGAGCGTACATATTTATCCAGGAGCTCGCCGTTAAGGCAACCGTCCGCCATTCTCTTAACAAGCATTCGTATGTATAACTCGGATAAAATTGTGACCAACATCATTGACGCGAATGTTATCACCGTCGTTGTGGGCGATGTAGAAACACCCATTGAGATCTCGGAGTACACAAAGAACGACATCACTCCCGTCGCGATAAGGCCGTATATGACAAAATAGAACACGATGTCCATAAAACGCCTTACGGACAAGGTAAGCGCCATTACAGCGATAGAAATTGCAAACGCGGACAACACCTTTGTTTTTAATTCGTTTGTGAGGTACAATAAAGCCATAGCGGTGATGATGTTAACTATCAGCGGAAGAATGATGCGTGAGAACTTCTTCATTGCGTTTGTATTATTGAGGAAAACAAGAGGATTTTCAAGTGATTAATAGACGAAATGGACAGGCGACGGTTGAATATATTCTCCTTATGGTGATACTTTCAGGTGCAATTTTAAGTCTTCTTAAGTTCTCCGATTTTGCCAACTCTCAGCTCAATCAGGCAAAGCAGGGCATGGTGCAAAAACTTTCTGGAGATTATCAGTTACAGAGAAGTGATTTCTATGCGAGCAATATAAAAAAACCTGGCAGTGGCGGCGAGGGCAGTGGTGCAGGCGGTAGAGGCGGTAGGGCCGGAGCAGGCGCGGGTGGTACAGGCGGGACAGGAGCGGCACAAACCCAAACTCCACAAACGGCTGGTGCTGGTACGGGCGAGGGTGGCACAGAGGAACCCCAAGCTCCAACACAGGAAATACGCACAAGGGGCGGTTACGCCGCAGATGAAATGACGAACGACGATAGGATACAACTTGCCGATTCTTATAACGAGGGCGCAAAGGCTTACGGTCCTGCCGGCGAAGCGGGAGCAGAAGTCGCTACAGAAGAGGGAACAAAACTTGCCCAAGCAGAAGAAGAGGGGGCACGTTACGGAGTAAGAAAAGGTGTTTACGAGGACGAATACGCCAGGCAAAAAGCATTGGCCGCAAAGGGTTGGAACATAGGTAAATTCATAATAATAATTCTGGTTTTATTTTTCTTCTTCTTTATTATTCTCAAATCCCGCCAGCAGCGAGATTAGCTTCTAAAGTGCGCGGCCTTTTATCTCATTCATATCTTTAATTTTATTTTTATCCATGTACGTTCTTAGATCACCGCATATTCTTTTGCAAACGTCAGGATCTTGGAATATGGCGCTTCCTACTTGCACCGCCGATGCCCCGGCCATAAAGAATTCTATAACATCTTCAGCATCGTAGATACCACCGAGGCCTATTATAGGTATTTTTATGGTCTTTGCGGTCTCATACACACACCTTATTGCCACAGGCTTTACGGCCTTTCCGCTGAGGCCTCCCATTATGTTGCCGAGTATCGGCTTTCCTGTTTTTATATCTATCTTCATCGCTTTTATTGTATTTATCATGCTCACAGCGTCGGCACCACCGTCTTCCGCGGCCTTTGCGATATCTTTTATCTCGGTTACGTTAGGAGTTAGTTTTACTATGAGAGGTTTTGTCGTAAGTTTTTTTACGCCTGAGGTTAGTTTGTTTATCTGTTTTGGGCATTGTCCAAAACTAAGTCCACCGCTTTTTATATTGGGGCACGATACGTTCATTTCAAGCGCGAAGATCTCTTTTACACCGTCTAATATCTTAGCCACTTCAAGATATTCTTCTTCGGTGTTCCCAAAAAAGTTCGCGATAATTTTTGTGTTGAGGTTTCTTATTTCAGGAAGTTTTTCTTTTATGAATGCTTTTACGCCCACGTTCTGAAGCCCAACGGAGTTTATCATCCCGTATTCTGTTTCCACTATCCTTGGAGTTGGATTTCCCTCACGCGGGGCCAGGCTCAGGCCCTTTGTGCATATAGCACCAATGGAGTTTATATCAATGAAGTCGTATTCATTCCCGTAGCCGAACGTCCCGCTTGCCATGATAATCGGGGTATTCAGTTTCTGCCCAAAGAGTTTTACCGATATATCAGACATAGTTTTTCTCCCCACCTAAAAGGTTTTTTAGTCCCACAATATCTCATCCGAGTCAAACACAGGTCCGTCCTTACAAACCCGCTGAATACCCTTTGTTGTTTTAACCGCGCAGCAAAGGCACGCTCCAACACCGCAAGCCATACGTTCCTCAAGGCTTACGTGGCATTTGATGTTTTCACTTTTTGCAAGCTTTGAGATGTTTTTTAACATTGCATCGGGTCCGCAGGCGTAGATGCAGTATTTTCCTTTGTTCTTAGAGATATATTCTTTTGTAAGTTCCACAGCATTGCATTTTGTTCCGCATGTTCCGTCGTCGGTGCAGGTTATTATTTCACAGAGTTTTTTAAATTCATCCACAAGGAGTAGTGAGTCCATGGTATCAGCGCCCAACAGTGCCTTTATATTGCCGTCTTTGGATAGTTTTTTTGCAAGAGGCATAAGGGTAGCTATACCCATTCCGCCGCCCACAAGCAGTGTTGTTACATCTTTTTCTGGTGCAGGAAAGGGCGTCCCAAGCGGGGCGAGTACTTTTAGCTCAGTACCGGGTTTGATCTCTTTTAACGCCGCTGTACCTTTGCCTCTGAGTTTAAATATCACCCTTATTTTATCGCCGTCCTTATCCGCTATAACAAAAGGACGTCTTAGAGGAAATCCCGGAACTTCTAACATTAAGAATTGCC
>JAZDEK010000186.1:0-4516 GCA_043808895.1 Pseudomonadota bacterium | reverse complement strand
AAATAGTAGCTGGTGTCGTCCTCGTCCTTTATGACCTGCCGTAATTTGTCATCAAAGTCGTAGGCGCTCAGTATTTTGTCAAACCTTTCTTTGTCTATGTTTGTTTTAATGTGCTCTATAATTTCCATGCTCAACATCAAAACAGAAAACATAGCCCTGGTGATGCCCTTGTTCTTTGCTCTCAACAAAAGGTCTTCTATGCTTGCCATTGTATCTATGTTTATTACCACAGGGTCTAAGTTTATTGTCGTCATTACTCCGTGTTTGTTTAAATAAGCGGCTGTTTCCAAACGGTCACGGTACGGCGGGCTGTAAGGTTCTAAGAATTTTCCGGTATCGGGCCTTACATTGGCGTCGTAGATTATTCTGTCTTTATGCTTTACTATCAAGTCCATGATCTTTTGATCAGGCACACCCTTTGTGCAGATGCCGAACAAAGGGATGTTTGTTTTCATGAATGCGTCCAAGATCTCATAAGCCAGTCCGTTCTTTACAAAACTGCGTGAGAAAAAATCTGTGAACCTTGATGGCCTCACCATGTTAAAGTTATTTTTACCCGCTTCTTGTTTGATCTTAGATATTAATTCATAGGCATTAAATAATGTTACAGGTTTTCCGTAGCTGGAACCAAGTTCTTTGACCTTGTTTTTAACTACTTGACGGAACCTTGCAAAACAAAAATGGCAGTTGTTGTCGCAGCCGACCCAAGGCTCAAGATAGTGATAATTACCCGGCCAACACAGTTTTCCTCCAAGCGTGAAAAGCTGCAGTTCTTTTTTTATATTATTCATAAACACTCCTTTGGCTGAAGCCCTATAAACGATCTTGTTAGGTTCTTGAGCTCTGACATGGCGTTATAATTGTCGGCAACCAGCATAAGCTCTACCTTATTGCGTTTGGGCATATTGGTGCAGACAGCGCCACCTTTGTTTGAATTTTTAAACAAGTGATTGATCTTGTCGATCATGTCTAGCAACGTTAGATCATCTTTAATTTTTGGGGACAGTTCGTACCAAGAGTCGTAGGATATAAAAGCCCGATCGTGATCCAGCCCAAAAAGTCCTTTCGCCACATCAAGCACAAAACTGAATCCGTTATATCTGTAGTTGCTCTCTAGCGCGTATAATTCTATGCCGTCGTTGTTTTCCCTAACAACAGCCCAATCAAGGTTTAGGTATCCCTCTAGTTTGTTCTCCAGCATATATTCCGCATATCTAGCGCTTAGCTTTTCAATCAAAGGAGACGCCTGCTTACAATAATATGGGTAGTCGCATCCTTTCCAACCGCCATCTTTAATATTTTGTTTATCTATTCCTATAAGTTGATATTGGTCTTTGCCTACGTAGATAAGAGAGCCAAGAGTTTCGTCTATATTAATAAATGGTTCAATTATGACAAGTTCTTGTGGGTTGTACCAACCATTGATCATTTTGAGAAGTTCATCACTTGTTCCATTGAGATTACCGTATCCCCCTGTGGAGAATGTTTTTTTTATTATCAAACGATCAAAACGTTCGCCCATTGTGCTTATAAAATAAATGAGTTCATCTTTATTAAACGCTAAATTATAATCTACGACTTTTACGCCCAGCTCCTCGGATAATTTTTTGAATACATATTTATCATTTAATTTTATGCAATCGCCGTTCTTTAGCGCAGAACGTCCGCTGTCCGATAATGGGATCCCGACCATATTAGAAAGCGCGAGTAACTTTAAAGACGGTATATAAGGTTCTATAAAGTATCGGTTGGTGGCGGCGAGTTCTTTGAGATTAGACATAACGTCGGTGTTATTAATAATAGAATCGACCGTGTCAAATGGATCGGAGGTTTTTGTAAGCCGCATAACCCATTCTTCTGACGGATCAAGATTTTTTGTCTTTGTAACGTAAGACAGCGAACTCTGATCTATGTTTGGCGGAACAATAAATTTATCCATTGGGTCGACCAGCATCATGTATTTTGTAAGGATATTTGAAAACCCTTTTTCAGCAGTATGTCTGTCCAGCGCGTGGTCTATGTTCATTATCCAGAGCCTGTTTTTTCTTTTGTTGTTTTCACGCATAAAATGAACCGTTGCAAACTTTGCAGTTACTGCCCGCAAGATCGGAAACCTCAAACACGTTGCTCTTTAATCCACAGATAACAAACTCAAAGCCCCTGGCGTTAAGTAAATTAGCTACGAGTTTTATGCTTTTCATTTTAATTTCATGTTTAACTTGCATGTAAGATGTTTCTTTTTGATTAGGCACAAGCTGTACGGAATCCTTGTCATATTTTTCTAAAAGTGATGATACAGAGAACAATTCGCAATCAAGTTTTCTTAAGGCGCTTAACATATCGCGGTGCAGATATAAATAGGAAAACATAATCCTTTTCAAACCATATTCGGAGAGTTTAGATAAATATGCGTCCAGAACATCAGGGTCATCGTCTAAACCAGGGATCAAAGGATCAAGGTGTACGGTGGTGAGAACCCCGCGTTCCTTCATCTTTCTAGCGGTGTTTAATTTAGTATCCAGGTCCGCGGGAGTGTATTCAAATTTAACTCCTGTGCATGGTCTGGCAACAGTGTTAAACGAAAATCTGTTTGCGTTGTCGCATATAAGGTCGACAATATCGTCGCCAGGAATACCCTTGGTGGTTATAATGAATCTTTCAACCTGTGTGTCTATCAGGGCCTTTAATATTTCCAGCGATATTCCATTTGTAGAGAACGGCGGAGTGAAAATATCTGTGTATCGTGACAATTTGAGTGTCTTTACGTTATTAGTCGTTATCTCTTTCTTTATTAAACGCATGAACTTCTCTTTATCTTTAATGAATAAGCTCGGTTCGTTGAATGGTTTATTTCTTCTGGTCAGTTCGTCCTGCACATCTGTTCTGTGTTTAGCGTAACAATACACGCAATCATGAGCGCATCCTATGAAGGGCTCAAAATAATGATATTTGCCGCCCCAACATCCGCTTAGGCAGCCTGGCGTTATCAACCCTATTCGATCTGTCATACTGCCCCAGATATGACGAGGTTTTGGTAAAACCATTTATTTATATCTTTCAACGTACTTTCAAGTTCATGTTCATCACGTCCTTTAAATATTGCATACGCTATGCAATCTGCCGAAGATCTTATTAAACTAAAATCATCTCCAACCTTGTTTTTAACGACGTACTTAATAACGTCGTGGTGATTGCATTCAGTTGGTATTTTTTGTAGTTGCCCCATTTTGGGAGGAAAAATTATCAAGCCGAAAACTTCCTTAGATGAACGGACGTTTGATAGATCTCTTAGATCTTTATTCAGCTGATATTTGATCCATACGTCCAGAAGATCTATGTTGTGTTTTAATTTTACTATCTGGTCTATGTTCCCGCCTGCGACTCGGCTTGCTATTTCCGAGAAGATAATGTTCTCATTTTGGTCGACGAATATTTCTAAATGGAACGGCATTACATCAGGACCAGGAAGTGCGTTTATTGTTTTTGATGCGTGGTCTTTTGCTTTTTGGAATAAAACTGAATCATCTTTCAGCTGAATACTTCCCAAACTATTTCCTGATTTAACGTCAAGGCAGGTGCCGATATATTTAGAAACCGTTAATCCTAATATTTGATCCCCTGCCTTTAAGCCGTCGATGTGATACATAGGGTAATTCAAATATTCTTCTATCATCATGTTTAAGTGGCTTGCGTTACGACTAGACCAACCAGAGACGTCGTCTTTGCTCCTAAGTATTTCGACAGCTTTAGAGCCTGCCCCGTCCCTTGGTTTAACGACTATTGGTAATGTCAGTAAAGCGGCAGCGTGACTAAGATCGGTATTGTCGCAAAGCGGTAAAAAGCAGGCTGTTTTAAGTTCTGCTTTACGGATGCATTGCTTCATTACTAATTTATCTCGGTACGCAGTAGCACTTATTTTTGTTTGTCCTTGGACGCCTAGTTCATCTCGAACTCTGCCGGCTCGGATAAGATCAAACTCGTGCGTGCCAATAACTTCTGTTACGTTATATTCTCTTCCTATATCTATTGCCGCTAGTGCAACATTTTCGTTATAAAGGTAATTTTCAAACCCTATAACTCGTTTCACTTTACCGCATCGTTGTTTATATTCGTCCGGGCATAGCACTATCGCGTTAATGGCTTGGTCGCCCAGGAATGTATCAATAGCTTGATCTTCAACCCACATCCTGTCGAACACCAGAATTACATTCTCTTTGTTTTTACTATCCATTTTTTATCTCCTTGATCTAATAGCTGCAAATATCGAGCCAACCATAAAGCTCAACAATAATGTGATTTCAAAAGGCAATTACCTCAATTTTGGTAATCTTTTTGTATCAGATATGATGAATGGACGTAGGGAAGGGGTCGGCGGTTTTTTATTTGTTTAACTTTCTCTCAAGCTCTATAATGCCTTTTTCTTTTATGAGTTCTGTTTTGAGTTCTTGTTCTGTCGGGAGATAGAGCTGGTATTTTGAAGCGAACAATTTTTTGCTGTTCTCAAGGATTGTATATT
>JAZDEK010000185.1:0-4136 GCA_043808895.1 Pseudomonadota bacterium | reverse complement strand
GGGAAAGAAAGGTCTTTAAAGCGACTACAGGCTCTTTAACTCTTTAAGTGATATCGTTTTTATCCCGAATTCTTTTGCTTTATCAAGTTTAGAACCTGGATCAACGCCCAAAACAAGATAAGTTGTTTTCCTACTTACACTGCCGGAGGTCTTTCCTCCGTTTGATTCAATGAACTCTTTTATCTCGTCCCTTGTCATATCCTGGAACGAGCCTGTAATTACAAACGTCATGCCGCGGAATTTTGTTCCGGCTGTTTGAGCCGTTCTAATGGGTTTTATACCTATGGAGATAAGTTCTTTTATCTCTTTTATATTTTTCTCATTATTAAAATATTTAACAAGGCTTTCTATTATATTGGGGCCAAAGCCTGCTATTCCTTCAAGCTGTTCCGCTTTTATATGAAAAATATCTGTTACGGAGTTAAATCTTTTCATTAACTCTTTGGAGTTCTCAAGCCCTATAATATCTATGCCGAGAGCGTTAATAAATCGCTCCATACTGACGTTCTTAGAGTCGTTTATTGCCTTTATTATATTATCCGCACTTTTTATTCCCATCCTGTCAAGTGCTGACAGTGTTTGATCGTCTAATTTGTAAATATCGCTAAAAGATGAGATAAGTCTTTTATCCACGAGCTGCTCTATTAATTTATCGCCCATGCCGTCTATGTTCATTGCGTTCCTTGATACAAAATGGTTTATAGCCTCTTTAAGCCTTGAAGGGCAATCAGAGTTAGTGCAAAGGAAATTAACTCCGTCGCGAATTGTTTTTGTTTTACAATCAGGACAATGGTCAGGAAATTTAAACTCGGGTTGTCTTTTTTTATTATCGTGGAAAACAACATTTACTATAGAAGGGATAACATCGCCCGCGCGTTCTATCAGCACAGTGTCACCAACGCGCACGTCTTTTTTTTCTAGGTCAGAAGCGTTATGTAAGGTCGCACGTTTAATTTCAACTCCGCCGACTTCCACTGGTTCAAGTTCAGCGACCGGAGTTAAAACACCGGTCCTTCCAACTTGGACTATTATTTCTTTTACCGTCGTTACAGCAGCGTGAGCAGGCGGCTTCCATGCAATAGCCCAGCGGGGAGAACGAGCGATAGATCCAAGTTCTTTTTGAAGCGCGGTCTTATTAACTTTAATTACAACGCCGTCTATACCGACCGATAGTTTCTCCCTGTCCTTAACTAAGTTTTCAAAAAAATCTTTTATGTCGTTTGTTTTCTTCGTGAGTAATATCTTTTCAGGACATGTAAAACCCCATTCCTTTGCTTTTTTTAAAGCCTCGGTGTGAGTATCAAAAATGTTTTCATCTGTAAAACTATGGACGTAAAAATATAGAGGTCTTTTTGCCGTTATCTTTGAATCGAGTTGCCTTACACTTCCCGCGGCAACGTTCCTTGGGTTCGCGAATATTTTTTCTTCGTTCTTGGCCTGTAATTTATTTAGTTCCTCGAATTTATTTTGAGGAATTACGACCTCGCCCCGTATCTCAAAATGCTCCGGATACCCGCGCCCCAAAAGTTTTAATGGCACGTTCTTTATCGTTTTTATATTCTCTGTTACGTCTTCGCCGGTTTCTCCGTCGCCTCTGGTCGCGGCTTTATGAAAAATTCCATTCTCGTATCGTATCGCGACAGCAAGTCCATCCAGTTTTGGCTCAACTATGTATTCTATGTCCGCATCTTGAGATAAAAGTTTTTTAACTCTGGTGTCAAAGTCCGTGAATTCATCAAAATTGAATACATTTCCTAAAGAGAGCATAGGTGTTTTATGTTTTACTTTCTCGAACGAGGTTAGAACTTTGTAGCCGACTTTTTGTGTTGGAGAATAGCTCAAAACAAGATCAGAATTTTCTTTTTCAAGTTTTTGGAGTTCATTGAAAAGGGTGTCGTACTCACTGTCGCTTATTTCAGGGTCGTCCAGAACGTAGTATCTATAGGCGTGATGATTAAGTATATCAACTAGTTCCTTAATTCTGCCGGCCTTGTTCATACCCCCTAATATACCACATAAAATAAGCCTTGAATCGCGGTTTTATTTTGCTGTATAATCGCCACCATGAATACAGGTTATATAAGTGATGGCGAGATAGATAGAATACTCGGGCGCATAGGCGAGTATAGAACAGAGCCCGAACAGCAAAAGCAAACTCCTATAGACCGTTTTAACATAACAGCCGAAGAAAAAGCGCGCCTGCGTGCCGAATACTCAATGAAGAAAGCCCAACAATTTACTATGACACAAACATCTGCTCCTGTGGAGACGAGTAATATGCGCGTTATAACTAACGAATTCGCTGACGCCAGCATTATAAGAAAAACTTATGCTTTTTGCACCGACCTTTGTGTCGCGGGACTTATTCTCGCCGGTTTTGTATCCTCGGCCATTTATTTTTCCGGAATTAATTTTGTGAATAACGGAACAACATGGCTTGCTGTGCTCTACGCCGCTCTTTTTGTTATTTATCTTCTGTATTTTGACGGGCTTATCGGACAAACGCCGGGAAAAATGCTTTTGAATATAAAGATAGTAAATGATAAGAACCATAAACCATCATTTTTTAGGACCACGACAAGGCTGTTCTTATTTTTTATGATGCCGCTTGGATTGTTCGGCGTTCATAATTTTATAACAAGGACAAGGCTTGTTAACCTTGACTAAAATAATAAGAACAAATGATGTTGAAACGCTTTGCCAAGAGTTGCGATCTCGCGGCAAAAAAATAGTTTTTACGAACGGATGTTTTGATCTAGTCCACGCCGGACACATTGATTACATGGAGAAAGCTAAAAAACTTGGGGATGTTCTTTTTGTCGGCGTAAATAGTGATAGTTCAGTTAAAAGGATAAAGGGAGAGAAAAGGCCGATAGTCTCTGAGAGTTTTAGGCTGCGCTTGCTTGAAGGATTAAGCTCTATAGATCATATTTGTATATTTAACGAGGACACGCCTCTTGAACTGATCAAAAAAGTTAAGCCTGATATTCTGGTCAAAGGCGAAGATTGGAAAGATAAGGGCGTAGTTGGAGAGGATCTTGTCAGATCGTACGGCGGAAAGGTTAAACTTATAGAACTTCTGCCTGGCATATCCACGAGCTCCATAATTGAAAAGATACTTAAAACTCATAAATAAAGCATAGAAGATAAAAAGAGGTAGGTTGCCCAAAACATGAGAAGATTTTTTTTACCATCACTTCTTGATAACGGAAAGATATTTCCTGACACTGAACTTCTCCACAGGGTGAATGATGTTCTAAGATTAAAGGACGGTGATACTGTTGAGTTCATAGACGGAGAGGGGCTTATTGTTGAGGCGAAAGCCATAAAGAACGGTAAAGCATTTGAAGAGATAAAAAGGACTAATATAGATAGGCCAAAACAAAAAATTTGTATAGCGGCAGCCATGATACGTAGAGAGCGTTTTGATATATTGGTTGAGAAAGCGGTTGAACTGGGCGCTGACGAGATAATCCCTGTTGTCACCGAACGCTCCAGGCCGTTCTCAAAAGATTCTTATAAAAAGCTTTGCGAGAAATGGCAAAAAACCGCCGACCAGGCGCTTTCGCAGTGTAAAAGAGTTTTTAGGTGCATGGTGCTGGATGTGTGTGATCTGAAAACAGTGTGCGAAATTAAAGGACATGGAACAAAAATAGCTTTTCATCCAGAAGGCAGGTCTTTAACAGAGATTAAATTTAGTTCTCATGGGAACGCGCTTTTTTTGATCGGCCCGGAAGGCGGTTTCTCTAAAGACGAAGTTGATACAATTAAAAAGAACGGGATAGAGCTTTACGCTTTAACGGATAATATTTTAAGGACAGAAACCGCGGTGTTCTATATATTATCGATTTGTAACTTCAATTCTCTTAAGTTCAGTTAATACCTCGGGCGTATAATCGGCATTAAATGACCGTATCTTGTTGTAGGAATAGGTGTCATCATGTTGTAAATACTCGCGATCAAGATATTCTTTGTCATCAAGATATTTTAAGAGGCTAATCCAGCGGGAGTTCCCCACCTGTGAGGGTGGGGGTGAGAGCCGTGTGCTGCGTCCTGTGGTATGATAGGCAGGGATGAAGTTACATAGACAAGCCCACGTAGTTTATAAAACACAGTATCATATCATCTGGATAACG
>JAZDEK010000184.1:0-4424 GCA_043808895.1 Pseudomonadota bacterium | reverse complement strand
AGCATGAGCATCACCGGAAAAACGATGGTAATTTCCGGTAAGACCTTTAACGAGGGCGATGTTATAACTCTTGACGGCTCATCCGGAAATGTTTACGACGGTGATGTCGCAAAAATTAAAGCTGAACTTAGCGGAAGTTTTAGCCGCATAATGAAGCTCGCGGATAAATATAGAACACTGAAAATAAGGACCAACGCCGACACTCCTCATGACTCAAAAGTTGCGCGCGAATTTGGAGCCGAAGGTATTGGCCTTTGCAGAACAGAGCACATGTTCTTTGAGGGCGAGCGTATTGTGGCTGTAAGGGAAATGATACTTTCTTCCACAGTCGCTGAACGCGAAAAAGCCCTTGCGACCCGTGAGCCGCTGCAGACAGAGGATTTTGTCGGGATATTCAGAGAAATGAAAGGATATCCAGTTACGATAAGGTTATTGGACCCTCCACTTCATGAATTCCTGCCTCATACCGAGAAAGAAATAAAAGAGGTCTCCGACAGCATGGGAGTTTCTGTTGATGTGTTAAAAGAGAAAGCAAAAAAACTTCACGAAATGAACCCTATGCTTGGACACCGAGGCTGTAGACTTGGTATTACATTCCCTGAGATATACAAAATGCAGGTAAAAGCTATTATGGAAGCCGCGTGCAAACTTGTTAAAAATGAAAAAATGGAAATTATCCCGGAGATAATGATACCGCTCGTTGGTAAAAAAGAGGAGTTCGATATAATAAAAAATTATTGCGAGGATGTAATTCAAAACGTTATAAAAAAATATAACATGGACATGAAATACCTTCTTGGTACCATGATAGAGCTTCCACGTGCTGCTATTACAGCGTCTGAAATTGCAAAAACCGCGGAATTTTTCTCATTCGGCACTAACGATCTTACACAAACAACTTTAGGTTTGAGTAGAGACGATGCCGGGAATTTCCTCCCTGAATATGTAGCAAAGAATATTTACGAGGTCGATCCATTCGTTACCATAGATCAAGAGGGCGTTGGCGAGCTCATGAAGTGGGCTGTAACACAGGGACGTAAAGTTCGTAAGAACCTTAAAGTGGGTATATGCGGCGAGCACGGCGGAGAACCAAAAAGCGTTATATTCTGCCATAAACTTGGGCTGGATTACGTGAGTTGCTCTCCTTATAGAGTGCCGGTTGCAAGACTCGCCGCTGCTCACGCTGTACTAAAGAAGTAACACGGTCATATAAAACTAATTTAATTTAGAGTTTCTCGGACACGAAATTTATACGAGAGCAATTTAGGAGTACCTTAGTTTTTTAGAGCCGGCACTCAGTCGGTTTACTCGGTCGTTATAACTCCGAATTTATATGAACTTACGGGTCTCCTATTCTGGAGCCGCGTAAGTTTATAAATTCTGGAGTTATAACTCCCTCGTGCAACCTCCCTCGTAAAGACGCCGAGTGCTCTAAAAAACTAAGGTACTTCTAAACTGCTCTATAAAAGATCCGATGCCGTCCTCGAAACTCTAAATTAAATTAGTTTTACGGGACCAGCGGCTTCTTAACCACGCTTAAGGATTGGGGAAATTAGGGTAGGTAAGGGTTAGGGCGGGTGTCAGAGCGGCTGCAAGTGGGGGTTTAAAAATTCTTGTAAGACTTTAGTCAAAGCTGTATAATCCAAACGCAAGTGGGGTTTTAAGGAATGAAGTACTTAAAAAAATCTCTTGACACTTTGGTTATATTAGTGTATAATCTAATTAACATAAATAGTACGTTGGAGGTTAGTCATGTTTAAAAATCTTTTTCTCATCCTTATTGCGATCTTATCGTCATCAGTCCAGAGCGGGCGACCAAAGTACGATACCAAGGCTTATGTAATGTCGGATGCGGTCTATCTTTCTTACGCCGCTGGTGCCGCCAATAGGTGTGAAAAAATAGAGGATCCCACGATCTGTAATCTGGCGATATTTTATAAACCAGGAGTGAAGTGTTACAACAGCGATAAGGTTTGTGAGTTTTACGAACAGTTATACAACGCTAAAGGTTTGACCAACAAAAAAGAGGTCGCTGCGTGTCGTTGGGTATTTGATGAGGGTAAGAATTTAACCGACTTCAGTAGCGGTAGGTGTGAACCCGCATACGCGCTTGGCGTTCCTACAAGAGGAGTTAGGCCCGACAGATACGGAACCCCTATAAGGGTTGGAGACGAGATAACATTCCTCTTTGATGGGAAGAACAGCTCAGACCAGTTTAAAAAATTCTGCTCAAGAAACGATAAGTGGCTTTTAGGCGACAAGGAAACCAAGTGCGAGTATAAAGAAGTGCACCAAGAGGAACTTGATTGCAAGAGGTTTGAGCTAAACTACCTTACTGTCTCGGCGTTCGCACACACCCAGCAGAACGGAGAATGTAAGATACAGGTAGTTAAGGCCAAGAAAGGCGACGCTGATATCGCAGATATGTTCGTGTATAGCAACTATGATCTTGGATTTGTAAAACTGGCTTACAAAGCTGATAGCGCCAAGTACGGTGCTGCAAACAGTGGCGATGAGCTTACCCCAGAAAGATACCAAGGGTTCTGCGGAGATGTAACGCAGAAGTTTTACATCAATAGTGATGTAGAACTCGTGAGAGCAGCAACTATGAGCAAGGATTACATGGCGTCCCTCAATTTGAACAGGGTGCGTTTTTCGTACATGGATCAAGCCAACCTGAATAAGTTATACCCGTCGGACTTCAGACAGGCATACATGATGAACCAGAACCACTGCTTTGGAGATATGACCCAAGTTAGGAAAAACGAAAAAACCCAGATCACTGTAAACAAACATAGTACCAGGCTCTGTGGAATCGTAAGAAGAATAAAAGATGGCGACTATACCGGTGATGAAAAAGAAAGAGTGTCCACGGTTCCAGAGCTGTATTTGAAGACGCTGTATTTCCACCTTGGTGCTTATTCAGAAGAGTGTGAGGTAACAACGGATGCTGGCAGAATACTTCCCGACGCTGGCGAAATACTTCCCGACGACGTTAAAGATAACAGTGGGAATATGACGAAGAACTTCCTAAAAAATCTTGTAGGTTTTTTTATAACTTCAGCGTACGCGGAAAATAAAGGTACTCCGTCGTGGACTTATTATGAACAAGCTTTAGGTGCCGATAATGCCGCGAATAATCCTGCTGGTGGAGGCGGTGGCGGTGGAAAGACAGGTGTTTGCTCTGATCCATCAACTAACTGGCAGACCTTTAGGTGCTCGATCACCGGCGACACTGTATCAAATGCAGCTCAGGGCGGGTTTGGACTTTGGTACCAATTCAAGGAAGCCGGCAGAGCGTATGAACGATGGAAACAGGAAATGGAGTTTGCAAGGCAACAGTTTCAGGAAGGTCAGTGTTTCCCGTACAAGCCTGACCCAGCCAAGCCCGCCGATGCGACAACCTCAATGACCGTGCCTCTTACGATCGCCGGCGTGACGAAAGAATACAGTATGTACGATTTTTGTAAGTTGAGTGCTTCAGGGGCGTTGAATTATGTGGATGCGTGCGCAACGCTTGCGGCTAATAAAAATGTTCCGCGTGCTGCAGTTCTAAAATGCTACAATATTACAGGTAAAAAAGGAACATATCCGGGCAGCAGCACTCCGCCTGTAGTGGCGGCGGTTGATACGAACAACAACAACGCCGAAAAGAAAGCAGAGGAGAAGGAAAAAGAAAAAGCAGCAGCAGCGGCTACAACAGCAGGCGCGGGAGCAGGAGCAGCGGCGGGCAAGGGCGGCGGCGACGATGAGAAGAAAAAACAGCGCTCACCATACGATCAATTTTTCTCGCCTTATTCAAGCTACGGCGGAAGACAAGCTATGCAGCAGAGCAGCGGGGGCGGCTGGCCTTACGGCGCTTACGATGCAAACCAGCAACAGCAGCAGACTGCCTCAACAACTTCTATTCCAAAAATGGCTCTTTCTGGCGAATGGGGGTTTATAGGGCAGGTGAACAGTCATCTTACCACAGGTAAGGATGTTCTTGTAACCGGCTCAAAATAAATATAAAGTAATAGTTCGGAGGATTAAAATGCTAAAAATGAAAAGTTCGTTACTCTTGGTTGCGGGAGTATTACTTTTTTCGTCGTCCGTAAGCGCAAAAAAGTTCGCGAATAATTATGTTGAATTCGATCTGCCTGAAAAATGGACGTGCAGATTAGAGGGTGGCCAGCATATCTGCCAGCCTATTAACAGAGACCAGCAAAAAGAAGCGATAATTGTAATGGCGGCAAAATATAAAGGCCCGGAAGACGATATGGAGCGTTATAAATCGCGCCTCAGCGAGAAACGCGAAGTAAAGGACATCAAGGGAAACAAATACGCCAGCACTGTTAAGTATACAAAATTCACACCCATAAGAGGTATCATCTGGGTGGATTCAATGAGCGAGAGCAGCGAAGTACCTGGCTTTATCACCAGAT
>JAZDEK010000183.1:0-3588 GCA_043808895.1 Pseudomonadota bacterium | reverse complement strand
CTGTAAGTTTTCCGCCAGCCTCTTTTATTAATAACGAGCCTGCGGCGATGTCCCATGGGCTTAGGGTCTCTTCGTAGAAGCCGTCGTAGATGCCGGCGGCAACGTAACACATGTCCAGGGCGGCGGCGCCAAAACGCCTTAAGCCATGGGTGTGTTTTGTGAATCGTTTAAAGAATTCTATGTGTTTGTTGAATATCTTTTCGTTCATGTAGGCAAAACCTGTGCCGATTATAGCCTTGGATAAGTCTTTATTTTTTGAAACGTGGATGCGTTTGTTGTTCTTGTAGGCGCCGCCGCCGAGCGTTGTGTGATAAACCTCTTTTGTGACAGGATTATAAACCACACCCACCACGACCTTTCCTTCCACTTCAAGTGCGATAGAAATATTGTAATGAGGGATCTTGTGGAAAAAGTTCGTCGTACCATCAAGAGGGTCGATTATCCATTTGCCTGAGGGGGAGTTTTTTTTGTTTTTGCCAGCGGAAACCTTCTTTTTTTCCTGAAGTCCATTTTCCTCAGCGAGGATACTGAACTCAGGGGTTTTCTTGTGAAAGAAATCTGAAATTGCTTCTTCGCTTTCCATGTCGGCCTTGGTAACAAACCCGCCACTACGTTTTAAGTCGAACTTTTCTATTTTTCGGAAATATCCATGCAGTATTTTTGCGCCGATTTGCGCCGCCTGTATGGCTAGCTTTTCGTACTGTTTTAAGCCTTGCACGGAGCCTCTCCGATATGCCTTTTTAGACGTACTA
Source organism: Pseudomonadota bacterium (assembly GCA_043808895.1). Taxonomy (GTDB): domain Bacteria; phylum Bdellovibrionota; class JAFGOL01; order JAFGOL01; family JAFGOL01; genus JAZDEK01. The sequence continues at coordinate 2,836 of JAZDEK010000183.1, read as the reverse complement.
AATATAGGTAATCCGATTTTATTATGCCGCCGCTTTCGTGTTCTCGTTTCTCGAACATCGTGGCTTTTTTCTCGACCTTGTCTTTACTCTCTGAGAAAAGTATCACTGTCTCAGGTTTTATATTGAGGAGTGTATTAAGTTCATCTGTCCCAACTATATCTAAATTTATTACGGAAGATCCTATCTTTTGTATCTTTCCGGGCGGTGTATATTTATGAGCCTCAAAATCTTTTAACCATTTTTCAGGCTCAACATTAAACATCATACAGTTATTTACTTTGTTGAACCTTAAGGTCTCTTTTCCTTCGGTATAAGAGGTTTTATCAACGTCCACACAGTACAGCCTATTATATAAGTGGGCGGTGTGGAGCGGTATCAAACCAAAGTGAGTCCCTATTATAATGCAGTTCCTTGTGGTCCCCTTAGGCGAAATGTCGCGGACTTTTTTATAGAAATTAGACTGTGTGTGCTTTTTTAAAGGCGAGAAAGGGCTGACTTTAAATGGGAATCCATTCACATCCTCGATGATGCTCTGGTATCCTGCGATATGGAAATATTTTCCTCCAAACTCAGCATAAACAGATTTTATATCAGGATCAGCCTCCATCATGTCTTTTGAAACAGGTTTAAACCGTTGGAACTGGTTCCTGTTCAAATGGATGATAACCATTTTGTCCTGGCTGCACGCAACATGTTTTACTGTTACGTCCTTTACGGTCTTAATGTGTGTTTCCGGAATTCCTTTTGTATTCATTTTATTCCCTTAATTAAGTACCGGCGTTATAAAGTTTATTCTCGGTCCGACCGCTACTTTAACATCCGCCGGTTTTGACAAATGCACAAGTTCTCCGTCCACGCTAAAGCCGTCATTTACGCGAAGCGTGAATTCGTGAGCTTTACTTACAAGCCTTTTTGCTTTCCATTCCTCGTCGTCGCTGGGTTTAAAGAACTTCATCAGCGTGTAATTTTTCCTCATGGGTTCGCCATCTATCATAAAAAATAACCCGTCTTTATCAGAACGTTTTAACGCGAATGGAGAGAAACCCAAAACCAAACTTTGTAGCGTTGAAGCAATAGTAATAAGATACGGGAATTCAAATTCCTTTCCGTCGATTATGGTCTTTGACGGTGTATATGTATAAATCGAACGTGCATCTTTGTCTTTTGTCAGCCAAGAAGCCATTGACGTGAAAATAGTTCTCGCGGCGCTTCTTTTCCCGCCCTCAGGATATGAATAATAAAGTTTTAATAATTTGTATCCGCATCCTGCGATAAAAACAAATCCGTATCTCGGTTTTTCATATTCGGGCGTTGTTATCTCCAAGATCCCCCTTGTTGTAACGTGTGCCGGTGCTTCTTTGTCCAAAAGCATCTTCAACCAGCGCACGGCCTTGTAAGGAGAAATATCAAGCCCCAGATTTTTTGTAAGCATGTTCATTGTGCCGCTTTTTAGCGGGATTATGTATGGGCTGTAATCCCTGTAATTATATATAAGAGTACTTATAAGTTTTTGATGCGAACCGTCACCGCCGTTAGAAAGGATGATGTCTATCTTTTTCTCTCTAAATTCACCGACAACGTCTTTGAGCTCTTCAAGGCTTTTAGTCTCTCGCAGCGCGCAATGGCTGTCGCCGCCCATCATTTTATGTAAGTCCTTGGCATCAACCAAAGTTTTTCTATTCCTTTTGGCGTTGTTATTGGATATAAGTCCTATAGGATAACTGAACTTCATAACGGTGGTATTCTTACCACGTTACGCTTTTGGAGGCTATGTTTTTATGAAAGTCGCTGTATTCCAATATGACATTGTTTGGGAGGATAAAGAGGCGAATAAAAAAAAGATAACCGCTCTTTTGGACGGCGTTGATATGGGCGGTGTTGAGTGGATGATATTTCCGGAGATGTGTCTAACCGGTTTCTCCATGGATACTTATAAAGCCGAGTTAAAAGAGTTTGATATGAACTTTTTTGCTTCTCTAAGCAAAGAGTATTTTTGCTATACAAGTTTTGGCGGAGTTTTAAACAAACAAAATAAACTTATCACTCTGGATAAAAAAGGGAACGTTCTGGACGATTATTCTAAACTTCATTTGTTCAGTTACAATAAAGAACATGAATCTTATATTCCCGGCCATGCGGAACACTTTTTCAAGATAGACGATCTTAAGATAATGCCGACCGTATGCTACGACCTCAGATTCTCTTCTATATACTGGTATAACGCCGAAGATACAGATGTGTTTGTTGTGTCGGCTAATTGGCCTGAATCACGCCGCGATCATTGGCTCACTCTTTTAAAAGCAAGAGCAATAGAAAATCAAAGCTACGTTATAGGTGTAAATAGGACAGGAAAATCTCCCGAGCTTTCTTACTCCGGAGATTCCTTAATTATAGACCCGTTCGGGAACACAGTGCTGGACTGTGAATCCAAGGAAGGCGTTTTTGTCGCAGAAATTTCCAGATCCCACATTACAAAGGTTAGGCGTGACTTTCCCTTCCTGGCAGATAGGCTGAAGAAAACTTCTTGAAAAAGATATGAATGCTGTGTAGAAGTTTTGTACTTCTAGAGTGGGGGTGTAGCTCAATTTGGCAGAGCATCTGATTTGCATTCAGAAGGTCAGGGGTTCGACCCCCCTCACCTCCACCAGCTTGCTTCGTCTTTTTCCTTTATGCTTCGTCGGACTTCGGGCTCGGCTCCTGCGGAGTAGGTGAGTCTACACCTTAGTCGCCTCGCCTCGTCCTCCTCGCCTAAAGAAAAAATACTCGCAATCTGGTTTTTTAACTAACAAGGTTTTAGGAGCTGTGGAATGAAAGCGGTGTTTTTTGATTTTGACGG
>JAZDEK010000182.1:0-4069 GCA_043808895.1 Pseudomonadota bacterium | reverse complement strand
TGATTTTCTTTCTCTCGGCATCTCGAAATCGCGGCCCATGAATTGTTTAAAGAACTTGAACATCTCGTCCTGCTGGTATCCGCGCCTTTGCATGCCGCCTTTACCCATGCCGCTAAATTTTGTAACATGAGTGGTAAACACGTTAACCACGGTGGGATTAAGTTTTTTAGCAAGCTCAACAAAATCCATTTTTATTTTTGTGATCTCTTGGGATTTTTGCGTAACACCTGGTGCTGTTTTCTCCGACCAAAGTCCTGCATTTGCACTACATGAAGCTAAAAATAAAACAAAAGAAACTGCTAAAAGATTAACTCTTCTTTTCACCATCTTTTACACCCTCCTTAATTTCGCCGTCAGCGCATTTAACATACAACATGTGAAGCTGGTACAGCATGGATTCAATAAGGGCGTCTTCCTCTTTGTTCAGGTTGCCCTTTGTTTTCTCCTTGAGAATTTCAAGGATACTTATCTGCTGTTTAGCAGCAACCATGTTCTTTTCCGTTTTTTGTGTTATTGGATTTGGCGCCAAGCCCAGCGAGCAGTACGCCGCTGAGGCAAGCGACATCAGAAATGTCGAGAACTCGATCTTTACTTCGTTATTTTCCATTGTTCCTCCGTTTTTATATTCCCATAAATCCTATTCGTACAAAAGTTTTTGAATTCTGTCTTCTGTCGCCGGATGCGTGCTGAAAAGTCCAAGCAAAGATTTCCCGGACAACGGGTTCATTATGAACATGTGTGAAGTTTCCTGAGTGGCAGACTCCATAACAACGCCCCTTTTTGAAACATTGTCTATTTTTCTAAGAGCGTTACTAAGTGGCGTTCCGCTCCCTATAATATTTTTTGAGCCTTTGTCCGCCATATATTCTCTGGACCTTGAGATCGCAGCCTGAATAAGTACAGCAGCAATAGGGGCGACAATTATTAAAAGTATCGTCGTAAATAACCCACCTCTATCGTTCTCGTCACGTCCGCCCATCCCAAACAGCGCCCCAAGTCTTGCGAGCATTGTAAGATGCATTATCGCAGAAGCTATAACAGCCACCATGGTCTGAACTTGAGTGTCTCTATTTTTTATATGAGTGACTTCATGCGCAAGCACAGCCTCTATTTCTTCATTAGAAAGATTTTTTAAAAGACCTTGAGTAGCAGCAACGGCCGCATGTTTTGGACTTCTTCCTGTCGCGAATGCGTTGGGAGCCATTTCCGGAATTATATAAACCTTAGGCATTGGAATTCCCGCTTTTCTTGCGAGTTTTTCAACCATTTCGTAAAGCCCGGATGCGTCTCCACGCTTAATCTCTTCCGCTTTGTACATGGAGAGAACTATTTTGTCCGAATACCAAAGCGATATCACGTTAAACACCAGCGAGAATACAAGCGCGACAACAACTCCTGTCTGCCCGCCTATGAGGCCTCCGACCATTAAGAGCAGCGCCGTTAAAAGTCCTATCAAAAGATACGTTTTTAATATGTTCTTCATTAGAGTCCCTCCAAACAAAAAGAATATAGGTATGACAGTGCCCAAAGTCAAGACCGCTTGCCGCAACGCAGATTCACTGATAAACAAGACCTATGCAAGAATGGTTCGTTCTAATGACAAAACCCGGCCGCCAGGATGATGTAGCGGTGCGTCTTAAGGGCGCGGGTTTCAATGTTTTTAACCCAAAGCTAAATCAATACAGTAAAAAACGCTCGTGTTACGTGGTGCAGCCCCTTTTTCCTTTATATATGTTCGTAAAGCTCGAGCTTCTTAAAGATTTTAAAATGATAAAGTACACGCGCGGAGTTTTGCGATTGATCGGCGTTGGCAGAGAACCTCACCCGATAAAAGAGGATATCGTTCTTAATATTATGGACAGATGCGCGGACGGCGAAATTATAACCGCAAAATTCAACTGCGAAGAAGTACAAAAAGGCGATCGTATACAGATAGTGAACGGTCCACTGGAGGGTTTAGAGGCTGTGGTAAGCGGCGTTTATAACGAAAGGCAACGCGTTGAAATTTTATTGCAGCTTATGAAGATATCAATAGATCAGAAAAATATTAGAAAAATATAAGCGTGCTGCTTAGTATTGTTAAGCAAAACGCGTCCTGTTTTTCCGCTTACTGTGCTAATTTATACTTATGTTGTATTTTTTTAGCTTTCTTCCCAGCGTCATATCAGTAAGATTTATTTTTTTAGAAAGCCCGCGAACGCTTTTTTCCTCGTTGATAAGGCCAGCCAGCACCATCTTCTCAAGGTTCGCGATGTAGTTGTCGTAACCAATATCCATTATGGTGGTCTTCATGTTACGGCTGTCTATATTCACCTCGCGGATATCGCGTGTGTCAAAATAATAGTTGCTGCTCATGTGGTCGGTGGTGATGTCTTTTTCATTCCTCGACTTAACGCACATGTATTGCACAGCGTCGCGAAGCTCACGAACGTTTCCCTCCATCCAGTCGTGCCCCATACATACTTCCAACACCCTTGGCGAGTACGGTTTATTGTGTCCGCAGAATTTGTTTATGTAGTATTCAAGTATTGGTTTAACGTCCTCTTTTCTGTTCCTCAGCGGCGGGACATTTATTTTGTATTGAGAAAGCCTTGAGTACAGGTCTTTCCTGAACGCGCCCTGCTCAACCTTACTTTTTAGATTAGCGTTACTTGCGGATATTATCCTGCAGTTAGAATGCCTTACCACCGGGTCACCAAGCCTGCGATACTCGCCGCTATCCAGGAACGTTAAAAGTTCCGCCTGACACACGGGATCCATATCCGCTATCTCGTCAAGAAAAAGGTCGCCGTCCTTTGCGAGTTCAACAAGACCTTTGTTGTCGCTGATAGCCCCTGTGAACGAACCTTTTTTATGGCCGAAAAGATCGGCCTGAAGGCGCTGGCTTGAAAGCCCGGCGCAATTTATCCTGACGAACGCCCGCGGAGAACCATGTTCTTTTGCTGCAAGGGCGTTCGCGTATTTTGCTATTGGTGTTTTTCCGACTCCTGTTTCTCCCTCTATAAGAATATTCATCTCATCAGCCACTTTTATGTCGTCCAGGATCTGTTTCATCGCGTGACTCTGAAATATTATCGGGTAATTCTGGTCGAAGGTTCTCTCGAATTCTTTCACGATAAGATCGACCTTTTCTTTGTTGAAGCAGTTATGTATCTTTATTATCAGGTCGTCGTAATTTGTGAGGTTCTGTTTAAGGATGTAATCCTGGGCGCCCAGCCTCATGCATTTTATAACGGTCTCAGCGTCAGAAGAATTGGAAATGATAATAACGGGCAGCGTACTGTTGGTGCGCCTAAACTCATCCAAAAGGTCAATGCCGGTCTTATTACCGTCGCCCAAGTGTATGTCTACCAGCGCCAGCGATATTTCGTTCTTTTGAAAGGTATCCATGGCCTGCTCGTAATTTTCAGCCTCAAGCACGTAGTAACTTTTAAGATCTTTCGCCAAAAGCGCCCGAACAGCCTGCCTGACTACGGCGTCATCATCAACGACCAGAATTGTTTTAACTTTACCCATGCGGAACCTCCTTAGAATACTTCTCCGGAGCACATGTTACGAAATCTGAGGATACTCTATATATATTTTCTCGTTTTCACTGTCAAACAAATTTATTAAAAATCCGACGGTGAGGCGTGTAACATTTTTGTTACAAAAATCTAACTGTTTCTTGTTTCTAAACTTTTAAAAGACGACCTCTAAGCACGCCTTGCTACCTAATATTAGGTAGCAAAAATAATGTAACAAAATCAACGAGATAACCTGTTTTTTAGTTAATTTTCTTGAAAAAATCCCCAAAAAATGCTAAAATGCTCCTATACATTGGGGAGCTTAATATAAATGATTGAAATCCTTATGCCAACTATAATAAGCGACAAAAGATTAGACGGTATTCTAAAAATACTTCATCTAATAAAGAACCATACTCCCTTGAGAATAAACTGGAGCAGGACTACAAAAATATCGCCGGCAGGATACGCAATATTGTCGTGTTTATTTGATTCAATAATAGAAAACCATGGCTATGTTGAGAATAAAAAAATAAAAAAAGATATCAAACATTTGCCAGTAA
>JAZDEK010000181.1:0-9805 GCA_043808895.1 Pseudomonadota bacterium | reverse complement strand
CACAGGAAAGACGTTTACAGGTAATAAGAAGTCCCTTTTTATATCCAAACTAGGCAAAAAAGGTAACCAATAAGGGGTTATTTATAGGTAATGGGGTCGGGATCACAGGCTTCCCGAGCTTCAAACTTCGCAATGTCGCATAATTAATCTTATGTAAAGTAAGTCAGAACTAAACCGGCTTGAATGTACAAAAACAACGTTCTAACGCCCTTATAAACAAAAAATTGTTTAATTGATTTTAGGTGTCTAATGAAGCACCTTTAATTAAATAAAACTAATTATTTATCTATAATAGTTAACGTTAATTATCTCATAATTAAAATCAACCTGCTTTTCTTAATGAACACTCTCATGTTTATCTTGTACCATTTGAATATAACTAAGTTTTATTATTATAAGTACAGTGTTCGTATAAACAAGATCTGTTTACACAGGGGTTAGAACTCATTTATGGAGCTTGCCGGAGCACCTATATAATAGGAAAGAACAAAATAATGATTATTATGTAAAGCAGAAATACCCTCAACTCTCTACCTATATATATGTATGGTGTACGAGATGTTGTACTCTACCCCTATATTTTCATCCATGTCCTGCCAAGTTTTTTAGTATGGCTTTTCAGTCGGCTGATAGTCTGTTGGTTCATATGGCGTATATGTTGGGGTTTTCTTTATGATTCTAATCTCTTCTATCTCCAGGGCCCAATGACGTCGTTTTTCCGCCTTACGTTCTTCTCTAAGTTTTTTGAAGAATACCGAATCTTCTTTGCTCCAACCACGATCATGAATGTCAAACACTTCTTCAGTCATTGTTATTCCTGAAGCCATCATCATCGGCGGTTCTTTATCCGGGTCAAAATCAACAGATAACGTTTTCATTATGTTATCTAATCTAATTGTCTGGTTTGTATCCATTTCTGTCCCTGTTTCAGTGTTAGCTTTCAATAAGGCTCTTACTATTTCTTCTCTTTTATTTGTGTCTGTTTCCACCTCAGCAGCGTCAAGAATTACGTTAATCATTTTTACCCTTAGATCTTTTTGTGCCATAGCTCCAACGCTGAATAACGCTACAAAAGACAGGATCATCAATTTCTTCATTTTTGTAACCTCCATAAAAAAATATCCAAACACCTACAATAGATGCAATTAATATACCAAACACCCAAAACCAACAATATCAAATAGATAGATATAGAAACAGCGAAAATCAAGTGTTTATTAAATGTACACCCGGCTACTTCATACTGGTCCAGGCATCAATTATCTCTTCCGCGGTCTCAAGAGGGCTTCTGCCTTGGGTGTTTATTTCTATGTCTTTAATAGACTGGTAAAGCTTTTCACGGATCTTCATGAGCGCGTTCACCTCTTTTTCAAGCTCCTCGCCTTTAAGTTCCTTGAAACGAGGGCGTTTGTAAGGGGTTTTTATCATCCTATCAAAGATCTCTTTTGGGCTGGTGTAGAGATATACTACAAGCCCCAGCTTTTTTATGATGGGAAGGCATTCCGGGCGTGCGACTATTTCCCCGCCGGTTGATATTACCATTCTGCCTTTTTTATCGTTAAGAAGTGTTGTTAAAACATTTTCTTCCATTTTATGGAACTCATCTTCACCGACGTTATTAATGATCTCAAAGAGAGGTTTTCGTTCCTGCTGTAAGAGAATTTCATCCGTTGATATGAATTTAAATCCCAAGGTTTGCGCAGCAACCTTGCCTACCGTGTCTTTCCCTACCCCCATAAAGCCCGTAAGAACTATGTTCTTTCCGGTCTTATTCATGGGATTAATTCTTCATCCTTAGTGGCTGCCCTGTAGCTTCAAGAACGTTCAGCCAAAGAGGAGAATTTGGATCAACATTCTTACGTTTTGATGTGGCGGTGTCTATTGGTATGTGGGTAAAGTTCTCGTGGAGATTTCCTATCAAAATATTTGTTTTCCCGGCCATCGCCGCGTGTACAGCATTTTGCGCAAGTTGTATGCAGTAGATGGCATCGCTGGAATCCGCCGTGGTGCTGCGTATGGTGTAACTTGGGTCGATATATTTTATCTGCACAGGGATTGAACGTTCCTTCGCGTAATTTGATATCGCGTTCTTCAAAAACTTTCCTATGTCACCAAGCTCTTTATTTCCGGAAGGGTCGTATCCTATCTGGTCTTTCTCGAAGAATCTCTGCCCTGCCCCTTCAGCGACTATAATAACGGCGTGATTGCGTTGTTCCAAACGTCTAAATAAATGAGACAGGAATCCGTTATGCCCATCAAGATCAAAATCAATTTCCGGAATTAGAACAAAATTCGCGTCACTTATGGCAAGAGCCGTGTGAAGCGCTATGAACCCGGAGTACCTACCCATTAGCTTAACAATGCCTACTCCATTGTAATACCCTTTTGCCTCCGCGTGCGCGGACGCGATGGCCTCTGTTGCGCGTTGTACGGCTGTATCAAAACCAAAGCTCTTAGATATGTAGGAAATATCATTATCTATTGTTTTAGGGATGCCTATAACAGATAGAGGATACTCTCTTAACATTGCGTTCAATGCTATGTCCCTTGCGCCTCTTAGTGTCCCGTCGCCGCCTATGCAAAATAAGATATTTATCCTGTTCTTAACAATGTAATTAACAATATCCTTTGTTTCGTAAACACCACGTGATGAACCGAGTATGGTTCCGGGAGTTGTGTGAATGTTTTCAACAAGCTCTGGAGTGAGCGTTATGGGGGTAAATTTCTCATTTATAAATCCGGAGTACCCATAACGTATGCCAACCACATTTTTCACACCATAACGGTGATACAGTTCCAAGAACAAAGATCTTGTTACGTTATTTAATCCGGGACATAAGCCCCCGCATGTAACAATAGCGGCTTTTGTTTTCGCGGGATCAAAAAATATTTTCTTTCTGGGACCCGCTTGTTCCATGCTCAAAGGTTCTTCCAAACCCTTTCCGCACGACTTTCTATAATCTTCCAGGCTGGTATCGAAAAGTATTCTGTCAGCGTCGGAGACAAACGAGACTGAAAACCTTTTTAACGGAGAGTCAAAGTGGCAAGTACCAAGATTTTTTATATCAAACATCGGCGCCTCTTTTATTTGCGGCGGGCTTTTATCTTTTTAAAATTTGTTCCGCTTTCCGTGGCCAACTTCTCCGCGAGTTTGTCATTATAACTATCAGTGTAGTAAACATTAGCTATGCCCGCGTTTATTATCATCTTAGTACATATGGCGCATGGTTTTGTCATGCAGTATAGATCCGCGCCGTTTATGCTTACTCCACAACGCGCCGCTTGAATGATCGCGTTCTGTTCAGCGTGAAGTCCCCTACAAAGTTCATGCCTCTCACCCGAAGGTATTTTTGCTTTCTCCCTTACACAGCCCACTTCACGGCAGTGTTTAATACCCCTGGGAGAACCGTTATAACCTGTGGCAACGACCATTTTGTCTTTTACAAGCACAGCACCCACGTTTCTTCTTAAACAAGTGGAGCGTTTGCTCGCCAAGGTCGCGAACTCAAAAAAATAATCAGGCCATGTGAATCTTTTCATCAGTGAACCTACTCCCACTTTACCTTTCCAAAATGGAATCGCGAAACAAGCGTGTCTTTGTCCGCCATGATCCGCACAGCATACCCGAATTTGCCCGCCGAGTCACACTTAATAGCGCACTCATAGGTATAAAGGTTCCCGTCCTGATTTTTAAGAACCATTATGGCTTCCCTGCCCTCAACTATATTGTTACCGTAGTAATCAAGATGGCCGTAATGGATCGATACGACCACATCATCCGGGGTAAGTTTTCCCAGATCAATAAGAACTTCTACTGCGACATTATCGTCTCTTATCAGCTCCTTCGATATGGGTTCTTTCACATCCAGTATTTTTATCTTGTCCCACGACGATGATATCTTCTTTTTCCAAGCTGAAAGCTCTTTGCCCTCTTTAAAGTCATCACGGCTTAACATATCCATGGAGTCCGCGCCTCTAACATAAAAATCGGCAATATATTCCTGAAGCATCCTGTTGGTGTTATAAACCGGGCAGTTGGACATGATACTTGATTTCATGAGCTCGACCCATTGTTTTGGAAGTCCGTCGGGTCCTTTTTTGTAGAACAACGGAACCACTGTATCTTCAAGTATTTGATACAGTGTTTTGCTTTCCACACCGTCCTGATATTCTACATTCTTAACGTCGTAGTCTTCGCCCGCTCCTATTGCCCAGCCGTTCTCCTTGTTGTACGCTTCATTCCCCCAACCGTCCAGAATACTCAAATTTATTCCGCCGTTAAAGCAGACTTTCATTCCGCTGGTGCCGCTCGCTTCAAAAGGACGGCGCGGATTGTTCAACCAGACGTCAACGCCCTGCACGAGGTATCTTGTTATGGTCATGTTATAGTCTTCAAGAAAAACTATGTGGCGTCTTAGTTCCGGTCTTCTTGCTATCCTGTATATCTCTTTTATGAATTGTTTGCCTTCGTCGTCTTTTGGATGAGCCTTTCCGGCGAAAATTATCTGCACAGGCCTATCTTTGTTAGTAAGAAGTTTGGTCAGTCTGTCTATGTCGTTAAATATCAGAGTTGCTCTTTTATAAGTCGCAAACCTTCTGGCAAAACCGATGGTGAGAGCCCCTGGGTCAAGCACCTCGTTGGCTATTTCAAGTTCGGAGCCGGTAGTGCCTTTTCTTTCAAGTTGTTCTTTGAGCCTGTTCCTTACATATCCCACAAGGCGTTCTCTTCTTCTTTCATGAGTATGCCACAACTCCGTGGCGGGAATATCTTTGACCCTGTTCCATATTGTGTGATCCCACGGGTTATCTATCCAGCGAGGGCCAAGGTATCTGTCCAAAAGGCTTGCCATATCGAACGATATCCATGTTCTCGCATGCACACCGTTCGTTATTGATTTGATCGGAACATCTTCGGGATCAAGTTCTGGCCACATCCATTTCCACATGTTCCTGGAAACATTACCGTGGAGTTTGCTTACTCCGTTTATAAAAGAAGCGTGATTGATCGCGAGGACCGTCATACAGAAATTGCTGCCCTTGCCTCTGTCGTTAACATCAACCGGTTCTTCGCCCAGCCTCAAAAAATCATCTATATTTATCCCGAGTTGTCCTACATAATTATAGAAATATTTCTTCACAAGGTCGTAAGGGAATCTGTCGTTACCAGCCGGCACAGGCGTATGGGTCGTAAAAACGTTCGATGAGATAACTATTTCTTTGGCCTCATCAAATTTCAAACTGTGTTCCTGCATAAGTGTTCTTACCCTTTCAAGCGCAAGGAACGCGCTATGTCCTTCGTTCATGTGTGTAACACAGGGGATCTTTCCAACTTTATACAACGCACGTATACCGCCGATACCGAGCAGTATCTCCTGGCGTATCCTCATTTCAAGATCACCGCCGTAGAGCCTGGACGTTATATCCCTAAAGTTCTGAGGGTTGTCGGGAAAATTTGTATCCAAAAGATATATTTCGGTCCTTCCGACTGCAACTTTCCATATTCTAGCCTGAAGAGTTCCATCCGGCATATCGATGGATATTTTTTGGGCCACACCGGCTTCGTCCCTTACAAGCGATATGGGCATAGTGAAAAAATCATTCCTTGGATATGTTTCCTGCTGCCAGCCATCGGAGTTAAGATATTGTCGGAAATAACCTTCGGTATAAAGAAGTCCAACTCCGCACAGAGGGAGCCCAAGGTCGCTGGCGCTTTTCATATGATCACCGGCGAGCATTCCAAGTCCACCTGAATATATCGGGATGGTTTCCGACATCCCGAACTCTGCTGAAAAATACGCAAAAACCTTTTTTGCGTGTGAGGGGTACTTTGAGGCAAACCACGAACGAGTGCTTAAATAATCCTCCAGACGTTTGCTGACCCTATCCATATGGCTCACAAAAGATTCATCGTTACTTAGATCTTCAAGTCTTTTTTGAGACACCTTGCATAGAACTTTTAACGGGTTATTGTCCTCCGTTTCCCAAAGATCCCTGTCTATTCTTAACATCAACGCCGCTGCGTCATGATCCCAAGACCACCACAAATTGTTCACTATATCTTCCAGTGGTTTTATTTTTTCCGGAAGTTTAGGAACGACCGAAAATTTTCTTATATTCTTTCTCATATCGGATCTTCCTCCATTTGAATTCGTAATCAATTCTAACAAAACATTGACATTTTTCTATCAAAAAGATTTTTTTCTTTTACTTTACAAAGAAAGTTGTTACAATGGTGTTGTCACGATTCTTGATTGGGGGGAAAATCGATATGAAGAAATGTTGCAAAAAGAAAGGAAAAAAGAAAGCAGCGAAGAAGAAAGGCAAAAAGAAAGGCAAAAAGAAAAAAAGATAAGAAGTAAAATTCTTACTTTTTAGAAAGCCGGGGTTACGAACTAACCCCGGCTTTTTTGTACCCAAAACCCCTTCTCCAAGAAATTTTTTAATTTTTTTTACACCCCCCGTGTCATTTTCCGTCCAGCCGATATTTTAGGAACCCTGGCCTAAGGATATTAAGATCTTTTCTTCTAGAGTACATATAACTCTCTTTTATAATCCGTTTAAACACCAAGGAGCTCAACCGCATGAGAAAGTTGAAATGAGAGTATTTGTAGGATTTGTGGTTTACTCGGCAGAAAGAAACTACAAATCCAATACAAATACCTCATTTCAACGACGAGTAGGTTGAGTGACGGCAGTTACACATACAAGTCGGATTATAAAAGAGAGTTATATGTACTCTTCTGAAGAGAATCTATTTAGATCGTTAAGCCAGGTTTTCTAAAATATCGATTGCGACCTTTACCATGGTCTCCATATCTTTTATTATCGCGAACTCTTTCTTGGTGTGTATCTCTCCCGATCCTACTCCCACCGTCGCTGTTTGGATGCCGTTCCTGTTAAAGTTGTTGGAGTCAAGTCCGCCCGTGATAACTCTTACATTAGGTTTAATGCCGTGTTTGCTCAACGCGTCAACCGCGAGTTTTATTACCGGGGAATCCTCTTTTAGTAAGAACGAGTAATATTTGAGCTCGGGTCTTACATCCACCTTAACATTACATTCCTCGGCTGCTTTTTTGAATATACCTTCCATTTCCTTACAAAGAGCAACGGCTTTATTGTGGTCTGTGCTTCTGCATTCAGCAACCACTTTTGCCTTTCCTGGTATGCCGTTTATAACTTCTCCGCCCTCTATTATTCCAACGTTCGCTGTGGTATGGTCATCAAGTTTTCCAAGCCTTAATCTTGATATCGCTTTTGCGGCCGGAATTACCGCAGACACTCCATTCTCAGGCTCGCTAGCGTGTGCGGATATGCCCGTGTACTCAACATAAAGTGCGAACTTTGTCGGCGCACCGCGAATCACATCGGTGATGTTCTCCTCATCAAAACAAAACGCCATTTTGGAGTCTATAAGTGAGTAATCAAGTTTTGATGAGCCCTCTGTGGCGGATTCCTCACACCTTGTAATTATAAACTCAAAAGGCGGATATTTTTCCGCGCTCCTTATCGCCTCAAGCACTTCTGCAATACCGGCCTTGTCATCAGCGCCAAGTATGGTGTCTCCCTTTGATCTTATAATGCCTTTCTCTATTACAGGCTCAATACCTATACCCGGCTTTACAGTATCGCCGTGACAAGTAAATGCCACCGGGATCTTACTATTGGAATTCTTTGCAGGAAATTTGGCTATCAGGTTCCCAAAGTTGTCTTTTACAGTTTTTGCACCCTCTTTCTGTAGCAACTTCTCCATGTAAGATACAAATTCCTTATCGTTTGGGGATTCGCTTGGGATTTTTACAAATTCACAAAATGTATCTATCAATCTTTTACTATTCATTACGCAAGGTCCTCCACCAGCGTCGTTATTATTCTGGTCAACGACACCATTTCATCAATAACTATGAATTCATCCGTGGAGTGCATTTTTCTTCCGCCAATTCCAAGAGCAGCAACCTGAAGCCCCGCATGATTTAAATGGGTCGCGTCAGAACCGCCGGTTATTGATTTAACATCCTCTTTTAATCCGTTCTTTCTTATGGCTTCAACCGCGATCTTAACCACCTTTGAATCTTTTGGTATGGAGTATGCTTTAAGCGATGTTTGCACATCTATATCCACTGTAGCCCCGAACTTATCGGCGGACTTTTTAAATACCGCTTTCATTTCTTCCGCGAGCTTTAATGCTTTTTTATCGTCAAGGCTTCTACATTCCGCCAGAATTTCAGAGTCTTCTGGAACAGAATTCATGGAGAGTCCTCCTTTAACAACTCCAACGTTTGCCGTTGTCTCTTCATCTATTTTACCAAGCCTTAGGTTACATATAGCGTCCGATAGCACCTGAATAGCTGAAATTCCCTTCTCAGGACACATTCCAGCATGTGCAGAGCGTCCTTTATATTTAACGTTGAAAACTACGTATGTTGGACCTCCAACTATAACTTCATCAGGAGTATCCATATCTATAACGTAACCGAACTTTGAATCTATCAGTGAGTAATCAAGCGCCTCGACTCCGGACGGGGTTATCTCTTCGCATCTTGCGATAAGGAATTCAATAGGCGGATGTTTTTTCGCTGAACGGAGCATTTCCAGAACTTCCGCAATACCTGCTTTATCGTCTCCAGCGAGGATAGTGCTACCGTTTGAACGTATAACCTTTTCTTCAACAATAGGCTCAATCCCTTTCCCGGGCTTTACCGTGTCACCGTGGCAGCAAAAAAGTACGGACTCTTTAGAGGAAGAATTCTTGGCGGGGAACTTTGCCACAAGATTACCAAAATCATCTTTTATGGTATTAGCACCCTCTTTTTGAAGGAGTTTTTCCATATACGATATGAATTCTTTATCGTCTGGGGATTCACTCGGTATTTTGACAAGTTCACAGAAAGTTTTTATTAAGCGTTCTTTATCCATTTATGCAAGCCCCTCAACAAGTGTGATTAGAACCTTGGTCATTGTTTCCATTTCTTTTATTACCGCATATTCGCCCTTTGTATGGATATCTCTGCAGCCGGCTCCTACAACAACAGCCGCTACCCCCTTTTCGTTAAATAGACCGGCATCTGTGCCCGCGACAATAACCTGTATCTCGGGTTTTACTCCATGCTTTTCCAGCGACGTAACAAAAAGTTTCACTATGTCAGCGTCCGGGCTTATTTTATACCCCTTGGATATTATTTCGGTGTTAATATCTATTTTTGTGCCGGATTCTTCTGAGGCTTTGGTAAAGATGGATTTCATATCTTCTGATACTTTTAATGCTTTTTCGTGAACCAGACTCCTACATTCCGCCATTATTTTTGTTATTTCAGGGATACTGTTCCTGGCCTCTCCGCCTTGGAACATTCCAACGTTAGCAGTAGTTCCTTCATCAATTCGTCCAAGCTTCATATTATATATGGCGCGTACTGCCGCCTGGATGGACGATATTCCTTTTTCCGGCTCAACACCTGAGTGAGCGGCTTTACCTGTGTATGTGACATCCATGTGTATGTGGGTGGCTTCACCTATTACGACCTCTTCAGGCTTATCCATGTCTATAACGTAGGCCATTTTTGAATCTATGAGAGAAAAGTCCAGGTTCTTAGCGCCAACAGAACCTATTTCCTCGCAGCGAGTAAAAATAAATTCTACCGGAGGATGTTTTTCTGCGGCTCGTATCATCTCTATCATTTCAGCAATACCGGCCTTGTCGTCAGCGCCCAGAATTGTTGTGCCGTCAGATCTTATCACTCCATTTTCCATATCTACAACGGGCTTAATTCCAATACCGGGCTTTACAGTATCTGCGTGGCCGCAGAACGCG
>JAZDEK010000180.1:0-3088 GCA_043808895.1 Pseudomonadota bacterium | reverse complement strand
AAATTCACAGATGTAACACAGACCGTGGAAATAACCGGTGTCGTCGGAACAGTGGTTTTAAGATCGCCGATAATTAAAAGTCTGCCTGAAGTAGCAACGCAGGCATGGACGGTACCAAGCGTTAATAACGCGATACTGCTTCAAGACCTGGCTTTTACAACAAGGTTGGCGTCCGTGACAACTTATTCCATGACGATGGTCGACAGAGTGGGTAAAACTTACGACGTGAATTTTAAAGATAAGATAGTAAAACCTGTAACCATAGAGGCGTTAACTTCAAGAGCTGAACTTCCAACAAAAACGATGCTCATAACCATTACCACTTCGGCCGGAACAATTACATACCTCGTGCCGATAATAACAGCCGTTGATGAAAAAGCCTTATTGGATTTCTTGAAAAAAGTATCTGCGTTAAATCCGACTGCAATAATAAGATCCAGAACGTACCAAGAATTCCCCGTTGACGCATTACCGAATGTCCAAAAAACTAGAACCGAAGCGTTGACGCCGGTGTCTAACGCGGAGTTCAGCACCATATCGGACGTAGAACAGGCTCTAAAGAACACAGGCATCCCCGCAGGCGATATTGAAGAGATAATGAACATATTTAGGAACGGCGCTCAGCTTCAGACACCAAAGGTAATATTTAACGGAGTCGGCACAGATTGGATAAAAACATCGGTCATATTGGAAAATAAAAATGGCGCTCTGGCCCTATCAATAATCCGTGGACTAACAATGCAAGGATACCCTTCAATAACATTTGACAGAACGTATACGAAAACCCCGGATGGGAAAGTTGAGGAGACAAACACTCTGTCAACAGCCGAAGGCGCAGAGGCCGCGGCAACTACGACCGTAACAGCGGATGCCGCCGCTCAAATAGAGACCGATATCATAGCTTATCGAAATATGTGCCCATGGGGACAGGGAATATAGAGCTCCTTACCAACCTTTGACTTTGCCGCTCTCGCGTGCCCTAAAAATAATGTCTCTCTTTGCTCTATCACTGAGATCAATACCTTCTCGCGCTCTTCTAATGTCCTCAAGAGATCTTTCTATTTTTCCCGCGTAACTTAATAAAGTAAAAAATGGGAACGACGCCTGCATACCATATGCGACCACCATGACCTCCTGTATCTTGTTACGGTTAGCCGGTATGGAGAGCGCGCTCACCAGGAACATATCGCTGGTAAGTTGTTTTTCCTTTTCTTCAGGGTTTTCTATATTGCTGTGCTTCTCTATCTCGTTACCAAGCCATTCAATCCCCTGTTCCGCCCAGAACTTAACACCGGTATCGTTAAGTTCACCCTGCTTATCGAAACTAGGAACCTTGCCTTTCAACACAAAGTCCTCTGATTGGATGAACATAGATACTCTCTCGTCTGCCGCTATCTTGCTCAACTGACGTTGTTGTTCGGCATTTAGGTCCAGAGCGGAAAGATTATTTATGAGAAAAACGGTTTTATTCGCAAGACCCACTCTTAGCATCGCTTCAAGAAGCCCCTCTTTGTCCGCGGTACTGAATAACACATTAATGTCGCCATCGTGCGAAAATTTAGAATAGAACTCGTCTAATTGGACTTCAACCTGGCCCTTTGACATCCGTGTAGCCGTCTTTATAAGAAAGTTAATATCCGTACCGTCAGGGAACATGGATAAAAAGACAGCACTCTTGGAGTAGTACCTTATGTGGGACAACATATTTTTCTCAAAAATATTCCTAAGCTCCGATACATTAAATTTGTCGTTAGCCGGATTGGACAGGACCAAAAGCGACGCGGCCGAAAGTTTAGTAATGTACATCCTGTCCGATAATATTCGCTGTATGCTGTTGAACATGTCCGCCGACATTTCTGTAAGAGCACCTAGATCCTTTCGGATAAAAATATCCAGAGCGATCAATGCCGACTTTATTTCCACCGAACTCAGATTCAAGACGTCGTAGACGATGCATGTAGCTATTACGTCCTTATATTTGTTGTAATATTCTTTTATGAATTCGGCGTCGGCGTTAAGGCCTTTTGAGACCAGGTACCTTATAACGGGGTTGTCTTTCCCCATAGATTCGGCTGCCTCTTGTTTCTTCTGATAGAACCATGTATTCACATCAGCGTAATCATCTGATCCCCAAACATCGGCAGGCATGTAAAGAACAACCTTGGATAAAATATTTAAAGATCTATTGGCGTCTTGAGGCGAACGCCTTATAAGCCACAACATAAAATCATGATCATAAAAAGTTACGTCAAACCTGGCCGCGACATCCGGTTTAAACACTTCTACATCCGACATTCTTTTCGTGTAAGCTCCGTCTTGATATATTTCGTTATTTGACCTCATCGCATCATCCATTTTGACTTGTTCGTTTATTTCATACACTTTATGCTTTTCAGGTTCGTAAAATGCTTTTCTTATTTTTAATAAATTAGCCCCGGAATCCTTGATCGCATCCGACAAAAGGCTGATCAAAGCCAGGACACCCTTGTCGACATTACCGGATTCAGATGTTTCGTTCTTGAACCGTTTATCAAAGTCCAGGAACATCCCCTTATCTATAAGCAGGTCTAACGCGACACCGCTTAGTTCTTGTTTTAGTTCTCTTTCCAACAACATTTTGTTTGCCGCCATTTTTTCCAATTCATAGATAACAACACCCGGTTCTTTTATGCCCAGATATTCTATCAGGCCAAGGTACAGTTGGTTTTCCTTAACGGAACTATAGACCTTCTGGATGTATTCCAGATAATCATGTCCGAAATCCGTGATGTTTATGGACGTGGCACAACTGTTTTCCTTGTTCTTACACACACTCTGATAATTCGTTTTTAATCTATCCAGCTGTTTTACTTTTCGTTCATCCGTTACGCTTTCCAATAGATCATACGTCCTGTCTATAATTTTCGATATGTATTCGGACATGTTCGACAGCGGCAGGTCGTTTATGGGCGGCAGGTCGCTGTAATACTCCGTAAGATATTCCAAAAAACCGGCCTCCACTACAAAGGTCGTGACACGATCCACATCCACATAGTTCGCTTGTATCAATTTCCTAAAATTCTTGAACGCCTCCGCGTATTCACCGTAC
>JAZDEK010000179.1:0-6800 GCA_043808895.1 Pseudomonadota bacterium | reverse complement strand
GTAGTGCGGAACACCTATGTCGACAAGAACATTCGCGAAGATAGAGGATAAGACCAGCAAGAACATAAAAGGCAGCGATTCCTTTATCGCTGTTTTAAATATCGTTATGGCTTCCATTATGTTCATGAGACGCTCTTTCAGAACCATCAAAAGTATTAATAACGCTGAGATCAGAGTGGACACCATTATAAGACCTAACGCGCCTAAGCCTGTATGATGTCTAAACACAGCAACTATAAAAACCACGGAGAACATTAATATCGCAGCGCATAACGGTATAAATATTTTTCTTTTCACCATGCTTTTACCGACAAAGACGGAATTATCGGACAGCCTCTGTTGATCGTTCGTTCTTATGAACTGTTTATCGAAGAGCACATAACATATGACCACGAGCAAAAGTGAGAAAGAAAAGAACCTGAACGGCAGTGTTTGTATAAAGAGGTCTTTCATGCCGATGTAAAAACTTATACCTGATGTTTGCGTTTTTAAGGAACTGAGTATGTAGAACAGGTACGGCGACAGTATGAACAGGGACGAGAATATCAGCGACAGGGACTGCGCTATAAAAGATGAGCGGGTGACCCTCATGGGTTTTTTTGTTATCGTGCTGAACCACCACGCGCCCATACTGCTGAACACATACGGGTGTACGGTCATTAACGCCATTGGCGCGTAGGTAAACAGTTTTGATCTTGAACTTGTTAAAGATTTTACTGAGCCGGAATAAGCAAGCAGCCTCAAAAGAAAATGAATGGCGGCCAGGAATATTATTATCCTGAAACCGTCACCGCTCACCCCAAGCGGGATGTATTTATACACCACCTGTTCTACACCCAGGAGTATTGAATTGTTGTGCAGAATACTTCCTATACATATAGAAATAAGAAGGCTGATGATCGGGTTCAAAATTATGAAACACAAAATTATAGCTGCCACGGCCGGTATCATGCTTTTGGCTTTTATGGTTTCTGATAATATCTCTTTTTGTTCAACTACGTCGGAGGTGTTCTTCTCGGCCATTGTGAAAATTATCTTATATTTTACGCCTACGTCCTGTTTTGCCGCTGTCAGGATGTATGAATTTCTCATAACAGGTGCGTTATTTGTGTTGAATATCTTTATGTGTCTTGAGAAATTCTCTTCATACCGTGTCCACCTTTCGTCGGCTCCGTTCGGCGCCTGATTTCCGACATACGAGATCTGGTCTCCTTTCTTTACGACTTCTTTTAGTGTCGGCAGGAATTCAAACCACGCTTTGTCAGCTGACCTCTCGTCAAGGTATTGGTTGTTGTCGTTGTAGAAAAAAAGAAAAACAGATAAAGCAAGAAAAACGGTCAGTGCGATTATACGGTATTTATTCATCGTTGTAGGCTCTTGATTACAACAGATTGTCTGTTAAAGCAATCCATGCTAATTTACACCAAAACGCATTGTACAGTTTTCTCGTGGCTCCATAATTAAGCCTTTTAATTTATGAGCGTTGCGGATATTTTGTATAAGCATCCAAATTAAATAAATAAGAGGACATCGCGCAGGGCGGAGATGTCCCTCCGCCCGAGTCGTAGACGGCTGGTTGCGAGCGGTGGCGCAGCAACCAGAACGTCGTGTCCTCTTATTTATTTAATTTGGATGCCTCTACCCAAACTACTCCGGGTAAATTAATTGGCATATCAAAAATTTGACATAAGTCCCTAACCGCACTACACTTTTAGTATAGGGGTTTAAAAGGGGGAAACAAAATGCCATTAGCAAGAGTATTGGTCGTCGACGACGAACCAACGTACAGGACTTCGGTCTCAAGGTGTCTTACTAATCAGAGTTATCGGGTCACGGCAGCTGAGAGCGCGGAAAAAGCCTTGTCTCTTTTGACAACAAGTCGTTTTGACCTTGTTATCACGGATCTAAAGATGGGCGGCATGAGCGGCATAGACCTTCTCAAGAAAATGCACGAAGTAGCTCCAAACACGGCATCTATAATAATGACCGCTTTTGGAACTATCGATACGGCTATAGAGGCCACAAAGCTTGGCGCTTTTCACTATCTCATAAAACCGTTCAACATAGACGACGTCATTCATTTGTCAAAAAAAGCGATCGAGCACAAAAAACTCAGGGATGAAAACGTTTATTTAAAGAGGCAGTACAGTAAAACTGTGACCACCGATAATATAATAGGTAAGAGCCATGCCATAAAAACAGTTATCGAGATCACAAAAAAGGTGTGCGTTACTGATTCATCAGTTCTTATAACGGGAGAGGTCGGGACCGGAAAAGAGCTCGTTGCAAAGACCATTCATTTTACCGGCAGGAACTCAAAAGGGCTTTTTGTCAACGTAGACTGCTCATCCGGCTCGACGGAACAAATAGAGTCCGAGCTCTTTGGTTACGTCAAGGGAGCTTTCCCCGGCGCCATATCCAACAGGGAAGGAAAACTTGAAGTCGCTGACGGCGGGACTTTATTCTTGGAGAATATTTCCGAGATGCCGTCAAGTACACAATCAAAACTCCTTAAATTCATGACCGACGGGACTTTTTCTCCTCTGGGGGTTAATAAGAACATAGAATCAGACGTGAGGGTTATATCCTCGTCGACAAAGAATATAGAACAGCTGGTTAACGCCGGAAGATTTAAAAAAGAACTTCTTTATACACTGAACGTTGTGCCGATCAATATCCCGGCGCTCAGAGAAAGAAAAGAGGACATACCTCTTTTTATAAATCATTTTATAAACACCATGAGCGGTAGAAAGGGTAAACGTATAGACGGCGTTGATGATGACGCGATGAACGCGCTGGTGAATTATTCCTGGCCTGGCAACGTCGCCGAAGTGCGAAATCTCATTGAGCGCTTGGTGGTACTTAGCACCGGGGAAATAAAATTATCGGATATACCTGAGGAATTCTTGTCGCCGGCCAAGCACGAGAAACAGGGAGAGAACTACGATACTGTTTCAGTGAATTCTTACCCAAAAGTTCTTATGCCCGAGGACGGCGTTGATCTTAACGTGGTGATACGCGGACTTGAGGACGACCTGATAATGCAGGCCCTTACAAAAACAAATTGGAACAAGAACCAGGCCGCCAAACTTTTAAAGCTTAACAGAACTACTCTGGTGGAGAAACTAAGAAAAAGAGGGGCTATAAATCGCAAGGCTTTAGTGATATAGTACTGTGGCTATGAAAAAGATATGGTCTGTCGGCGGTGGCAAGGGTGGAGTAGGCAAAACCCTTATAGCCGCTAATCTTGGGATTATGCTCGCCAGAGACGCCAACAAAAAAGTGGTGTTGGTGGACCTTGATCTTGGCGGAGCCAATCTTCACACATGCCTCGGGGTTGAACTCCCGAAACTTACGCTCAGCGACTTTATGGAAAGAGAAGTTGATTCACTGGATAAACTGGTGGTTGAAACTCCGATAAAAAATTTAGGGCTTATAAGCGGCGCACAGGACGTCCTTGATATCGCGAATATAAAATACACGCAGAAACAAAGGTTCCTGTCAAAATTGTCCAGCCTGACAGCGGATCATGTGATATTGGATCTGGGCGCTGGCACCGGTTTTAATATCCTCGATTTTTTTCTCGCTTCCGAACTTGGGATCATTACTCTTGTGCCGGAGCCAACCTCGATAGAGAACGTTTATCGTTTCATAAAAAGTGTTTTTTATAGAAAACTCAGGATGCTTGAGACCACAATGAACATAAAACAAATGGTCGAGAGCATAATGAACCAGCGTGTCCAGAACGGGATAAACACTCCGGCGGACCTTCTTGCTAAGATAAAAGACATGGACGCTGTGGCCGGAGAGAAAGTGGCGCTGGAAATGGCGTCGTTATCGCCTAAGCTTATAATAAACATGGTGCGTTCGCAGACGGATATAGAACTTGGATACGCGGTAAGTTCGGTGTGCAGGAAATATTTCGGCATAGAGACGGAGCTTCTGGGATACATTGAATATGATAACTCGGTGTGGCAGAGCGTGAGAAAGAAAACACCGCTGTTGGTGGAATACCCCAACTCAAAACTGGTATCCAACTTCAGCAAGATATTTAAACGCATTATGACCCCGGAGGCAAAGTTCATAAATGGATGACAGGAATTATTATCAGGTGCTGGATATAAAAGAGAACGCGACCAGACGTGAGATAGTCGAGGCATACCAAAAGGCCAAGGCCATATATAGCAAGGACTCAATGGCCCTGTACAGCCTGTATTCGGGAGATGACAGCAGCAATATGCTTAACCTCATAGAAGAGGCTTATCAGGTCCTTATAAATCCGCAGAGAAGGGATCTATACAACAAGGAACACAACATTAGTAGTAACAGGGCGATCGTTAATATTTATTTCGATAAACCCGGAGAAATGAAACGCGCTTTTGTTGAAACTCCGAACTTTAGGAAACCGGAAGACACGCACGACTCTGATCATCCGGAAATAAACAAACCGGCGTTCAAAGCTTATGTGTCCATATCAAAACAGGAGATAACGTCGGAAACTCCGGAATATAAGGCAAACGATATTATGGATGAGAGGATCAAAACGGAAACCGAATTCAACGGGAACTTTTTTGCCGAAGTAAGAAAGTACAGGAATATGTCGCTTGGTTATGTGTCTAACAGGACCAAGATCCCCATATACCACATTGAGGCGCTGGAGAGAGATGACTATAAGTTGCTGCCGGCAAAAGTTTATGCCGCAGGGTTTGTAACAGCCTATTCAAAACTTTTGGGATTTAATGTGGAGAAAGCATGCAAGTCATATATGGAGCGCTACGATAAAGTACGAATTTAAAGCAGAAACCCCGTTCAAACGTCTTGATGTTATCCTCGTAGATTACTTTGAGGAAACAGATGACGTGTTCTCAAGAGCCGCGGTCCAGCGTCTGATAAAAGACGGTCATGTTAAGGTTAACGGAAAGATCGTTAAACCGTCCAGGTCTATCGCTGAGGGCGACATGATCATTATAGATCTTCCGGAAAAAGAGACCCCTAACATAAAACCACAGAACATCCCAATTAAAATAGTTTACGAGGACGAATATCTGGCCGTGATAAATAAAGATGCCGGAATGGTCGTGCATCCGGCTCCCGGGAATAAGGACGGAACTCTGGTTAACGCCATGTTCTATCACTGCGGCGGGAAATTATCTTCCATAGGAGGCGAAACGCGCTCCGGAGTGGTACACAGGTTGGATAAAGATACCAGCGGACTTATCGTTATGGCTAAAGACAATGCTGCGCACCTTGACCTTGCCAGGCAGTTCTCAAATAAAAGTGCCAGACGCTGTTACATAACAGTTGTGAACGGAGTTCCTGTTGAGAAGAGCAAAAGGTTGGAAACTTTTTTTGGAAGGCACAAAACCGACAGGAAAAAATTTACATCCAAATTATCCTCCGGAAAAAGAGCCGTTACTAATTATGAGCTTATATCGACCAACAACGAAATAAGTGTTCTGAGAGTACTGCTTGAGACAGGGAGAACTCATCAGATAAGGGTCCATATGCTTGAAAATGATCTGCCGGTCACCGGCGATAATGTTTACTGCAAAGGGAAAGATAAAACAGGGCTTATGAAAAGACAGGCGCTGCACGCCATGTCGCTTACTTTTATACATCCTGTTTTTAAAACCATGATCACATTCATATCTCCTCTCCCCGGTGATATGAAAGAACTTATAAAAAAGGCGGGACTATAATGCTTCTTCTGATCTCTTTTTTAGTTCTATCGTCGGTGTTCGCTTCGCCCAGGGACGATTTTAATAGTTGTAAAAAGACAGGCCGGAACTGCTCGTACTACAAGGCCAGAGTGATGGAGTCTGAAGGGAACAGCGGCAGCGCGATGGAGTTATATCTGGATTCTGGATATTATCTGGATTATATAAGGCTTAAAACCTATTACGGCGACGACATTTCGGAACTTCTGAAAAAATATAATATAGACGAAAAGAACTCCGCCTACTACTTGGGACTATCCGAATTTGTCAAAGGGAAATGGAAAAACGCCATAAAATATTTTTCAAAAGATATTCTGAGTGATCATGCGCCCGCTGGATTTTATCTTGGTTACTCGTATCTCATGCTTGGCGATATAGATGAAGCAAAAAGTGCGCTTGACTCAAAGAACGATCCTGAGTCTGAAAAACTGCGCGCTCTTATTTTGTACGCCGAGAACAAACAACTTGAGGCGAAGAGGATATTCTTGAATATCCTTAAAGCCGCTCCGGATGATCTTATATCGCTGAAATATTTGGCCCATATATATTACCGGACAGGATGGTTTGAAAAAGCCGAGACGATCTATTCCAGACTTTTAAATAAAGAATGGAGAGATACGGAACTCTATTATCTTTTAAGCGAACGCTGTGAGATGCGCATAAGATACCTTAAATTCGATGATGCGAAAAAAGACGCTGACAGGATAATCAAGGAATATCCGAAAAGAAAAGATTTTATAGCTGAACTTGTGCAGTGGCTTCTTGAATATGGGAATTCATCGCTGGCGGAACGTTATGTCGCCGGTTTTAAACCATCCGGCGAATATGAAGAGAGCCTGAGGTTTTTTACTCAGGGGCTGTTACAGGAGTTCAAAATTAATTATAAGGCTGCCTTGGAGCTCTTTAAAAAAGCGGATGCTGTTTATCCGTCCGAAGAATATGGATCAAAGATCAGTTTTACAGAAAACAATCTGAGCGTCGGGGAAAAAGATGAAGCCCCTGTGTTTAAATGTGATAACTATAGTGTCTCACGCAAAAAAGATGGGGTTTGGAAAGTTAATTTTAAAACACCGGACGGTAAAA
>JAZDEK010000178.1:0-4748 GCA_043808895.1 Pseudomonadota bacterium | reverse complement strand
AATCTCCACTTTTTTGTCTTACTTATGGGGCGGCAGAAACGTATTTCAACCTGGTCGCCCGTTTTAGCTTCGTTCTTTGGATCATGGACGTAATATTTTTTTCTGGTCGTCATAAATTTTCCGTACCTTGCGTGCTTATATTTTCTTCCAACGCTGACCACTATGGTCTGGTCCATTTTGTCGCTGACTACTACGCCGTTAAGTGTTTTAAGTTGTCCTCTTTGTGTTCCCGTCTGCGTGGTCATTGAGTGCCTCCGAGTTTTTCATTTAAGATCGTTTTAAGCCTGGCAAGCTCGCGCCTTTTGGACACAATACCGTGCTTATTGCTCATTGAGCCGGTTACCTGCTGCATCCGGATCTTGAATATCTCGTCGTTGACGAGCTTTACCTTTGCGATAACGTCGTCAAGACTGAGCCCTCTTAATTCAGAAACCTTTTGCTTAGCCATGGAGTTTGCCCTCCCTGGATATAACCCTTGTTTTTATGGAGAGTTTGCTGGACGCTGTCGTCAGCGCTCCAAGAGCCACGCTAGATTCAACTCCTCCCATTTCATAAATTATTCTTCCAGGTTTTACTGTTGCCACCCACTCTTCAACCGGACCTTTTCCTTTTCCCATTCTTACTTCGGTAGGCTTCTTTGTGTATGGTTTGTCCGGAAAGATCCTGGTCCATACTCTTCCGCCTTTCTTTACCGATCTTGATATTGATACTCTTCCAGCCTCTATTTGTTTACTTGTTATCCAGCCTGAGCCGAGGCTCTGAAGTCCATATTGGCCGAAACTTAAAGTAGCACCTGATGTGGCATTACCTTTCATTTTGCCGCGCATTTGTTTTCTGTATTTTGTTTTCTTAGGACTTAACATTTAACTCACTCCTTTCAGTTTTTGGGATTATGTCGCCCTTGTAAACCCAAACCTTGATCCCGATGATCCCGTAAACCGTTTTTGCCTCTCCAAAACCATAATCAATGTCGGCTCTCAGTGTATGTAGAGGAACTGATCCCTCGACGTACCATTCACTGCGCGCGATCTCGGCTCCGCCTAATCTTCCAGATGTTTTTATCTTTATTCCCTTCGCGCCGAATTTCCTGGCGTTGAATATCGCTTTCTTCATTGCGCGTCTAAAAGCAACTCTCTTCTCAAGCTGCATAGCTATATTTTCAGAGATCAACTGCGCGTCTGTTTCGGGTCTTTTTACCTCTATAATATTCAGAACTATCTCGTCCTTTGTGAATTTCTGGAGGTTGCTCTTAAGAACGTCTATTCCCTGTCCCTTTTTGCCTATTACAACGCCGGGGCGGGCGGTAAAGACGTTAACCTTGATCTTATTCACCGCTCTTTCCACTTCTATTTTAGAAACACCGGCGAACTTAAGATTCTCTTTTACATACTTTCTTATCTTAATATCTTCGCGGAGGTTCTTTGTGTAATCCTTGTCGGAATACCAGCGAGATATCCACGTCTTATTTATTCCCAGTCTTAATCCATACGGATGTATTTTCTGACCCAACTTAATTACCTCCTATTTTTCGTCCAGAACTATGTTCAGATGACTCATTTTCTTTCGTATCTCAGTTGCGCGTCCCTGTGCTTTCGGCATATATCTTTTCATCATGGGTCCTTCGTCAACCCAGACTTTCTTTACATATAGATTGTCAACATCCATGGTCGCTTTTGTTTCAGCGTTCGCCACAGCGCTCATTAACGTTTTGTACATTATTTTTCCGCCGCGCTTTGGAGTGAACTTAAGCGTGCTGATGGCTTTTGACACCATTTGTCCGCGTATCATGTCAGCGACGAGCCTTAATTTCCTCGGCGCGATCCTTGTGTACCTTGTTTTAGCTGTAACTTCCATACTGTCTCTCCTGTCCTTCCTCTATATTGCTTTACTTTGCCGCCGGCGCTGCTGGTGCCGCTGGTGCTGCCGGTGCGGACGGTGCGCCCGGAGTCGAATGCATTGTTCCTGTCCCTGCCTTCTCTTCGTCGCCCTTTCCTGTTCCGTGACCGTGGAATATTCTTGTCAGGGAAAATTCGCCAAGCCTATGACCGACCATATTCTCCGTTACAAAAACAGGGATGAATTTCCTTCCGTTATGCACAGCGATGGTAAGCCCTACCATTTCAGGAAAAATGGTGGAACGTCTCGACCATGTCTTTATAACCTGTTTACTTCCCGACTCACGAGCCTTTTCTATCTTACTCATCAGATGAGTGTCGCAGAAAGGTCCTTTTTTAGTGATCTACCCAAGTTACTTCCTCCTGTTTACGCCTTGTGGCGGTCCCTTACTATATACTTTTGCGTGCGTTTATTCTTTCTCGTCTTGTAACCCTTTGTAGGTTTACCCCATGGAGTTGAAGATGGACGTCCGCCGGAAGTTCTTCCTTCTCCGCCGCCGTGAGGATGGTCGATGGGGTTCATTGCCACGCCTCTCACTCTTGGACGTATTCCTTTCCACCTTGATCTACCGGCTTTACCAATGGAAATATTTTCGTGTTCAAGATTTCCGACCTGACCTATTGTCGCTTTGCAGACAAGAAGTACTTTTCGTATCTCGCCGCTGCGAAGCCTGAGCTGCACATAGTCTCCCTCTTTACCAAGTATCTGCGCGAACGAGCCTGCAGAACGAGCAAGCTGAGCGCCCCTTCCCGGTTTAAGTTCAACGTTATGAATGAGCGTTCCAACGGGAATGCTCCCAAGCTGCATGCAGTTTCCTGTTTTTATTTCGGCGGTATTGGAAGTCATAACAGAGTCGCCAACTTTAAGACCGTCAGGACAAATTATGTATCTTCTTTCGCCGTCTTTATAATGTAAGAGAGCAATTCTGGCAGATCTGTTCGGATCGTATTCAATAGCGGCAACAAGTGCCGGAATATTCTCCTTGTTCCTTTTAAAATCTATAACTCTGTATTGTTGTTTATGTCCGCCGCCGATCCATCTAACAGTTACACGTCCCTGGTTGTTACGTCCGCCTTTTCTGGTTTTCGTCTTAAGCAGTGACTTAACTTTTGGCCCTTTGCTGGTTACTTCATTAAAGTCGGATACCGTGAAATATCTTCTGCTCGGCGTAGTTGGTTTAAAAGTTTTGATGCCCATATATTACACTCCCTCGACCAGCTGTATCTTATTCCCCTCTTTAAGAGTGATCACAGCCTTTTTCCATTTTGAACGCCTACCCTGAAATTTTCCGCCTACCCTTTTCATTTTGCCGTGCATTACCATTGTGTTCACGTCCACGACCTTAACGCTAAAAAGGTGTTCTACCGCTTTTTTTATTTCGTGTTTATTGGAATCCACCGCGACTTCAAAAATATAAGAGTTCTGTTTCTCGCCTATGAAGGTGCTTTTTTCTGTCATCAACGGTCTTTTTATAACATCATAAAGTTTTTCCATGTTTTACTCCTGGGCTATCTGCGCTTTTACTTTTTCAAGCGCGGCCTTGCTTATGATGATGTTCTCGTGCTTTATAATGTCGTAAGGATTTATCTGTTCGGGTTTTAGCGCTGTAACATTTTTCATGTTCCTAGCGGAAACCATGAGTTCGTTGTTCTCGTTATCGACTATAAGACAGTTCTTTATCTCAAAACTCTTAAGCATGTTACTCACGTTCTTTGTTTTCATGCTCTGGAATTTCATATTGTCCAGGATGTAGAACGCGCCTGATTTTATTCTGTCGGAGATGGCGCTCCTGAGGGCGTTCTTGAACATTTTCTTATTTACCTTTCTGTAGAAATCCCTTGGATGCGGGCCGAAAACTATACCGCCGCCGTATTGAAGCGGAGATTTGCTGCTACCTGGCCTGGCGTTACCTGTACCTTTTTGTTTAAAAAGTTTTCTTGTGCTGCCGGCAACATTTTCCCTGGTTTTTGTAGAGGCTGTTCCCTGTCTTTTTGTGGCAAGTTGCGACTGCACCACCTGATGTAAAAGAGGGACGTTAACCTCGACGCCGAAAAGTTCGTCGTCAAGATCTATGTCTTCCATTTTCTTCTTGTTGTTGTCGTAAACGCTTATCTTCACTTCCTTTACTCCTTTACTTAAAGCTTGATTTCTACGTCGATACCGGCCGAAAGATCTAACTTCATTAACGCGTCCACCGTCTGCTGTGTTGGTTCAAGTATATCGATCAGCCTCTTATGAGTGCGTATCTCGAACTGTTCTCTGGATTTTTTGTCGATGTGTGGAGATCTTAAAACTGTGTACCTTTCTATCGCTACAGGCAAAGGAATGGGACCCGCGATCTTAGCGCCTGTCCTCTTTGCTGTCTCAACAATTTCTCTTGTGGATTGGTCGAGCAGTTTGTGGTCAAACGCCCTGAGCTTTATTCTTATTTTACCTGTCTCGTTCATTATAATTCTCCTATTTGATGACTTCGCTGACTACGCCCGCACCAACGGTTCTGCCGCCTTCACGGATGGCGAACCTTAGCTCTTTCTCCATTGCTATCGGGCAGATAAGCTCTATCTCAAGGTTAATGTTGTCCCCAGGCATGACCATCTCTACCCCTGCAGGAAGGGTGGTAACTCCCGTAACGTCCGTTGTTCTAAAGTAGAACTGTGGCCTGTAACCGTTAAAGAATGGGGTATGACGTCCGCCTTCTTCTTTGCTCAATATATAAACGCTTCCTTTGAACTTTGTGTGTGGAGTAATTGAGCCGGGTTTTGCAAGAACCTGTCCACGTTCAACTTCTTCCTTCTTTGTTCCTCTCAAGAGACAACCAACGTTATCTCCAGCTTCGCCGTAATCAAGAAGTT
>JAZDEK010000177.1:0-5207 GCA_043808895.1 Pseudomonadota bacterium | reverse complement strand
CCAGTCAGATTATACTGTTCCTCGGCTATACGCAGAAAATCCTTTACGTTATCTATTTCTATTGCGTGTTTTTTGCAGCCCCTTTTAGAACACACTGTGATACTTCCGCCGCTGTTAAGGTTCATCTCAACTTTGGGAGCGCCACACGATTCACACTTCTGCTGAATGTTCAATAATTTATGGCAGTGCGGACATAAAAATTCCGCTATATCTCCGGAGTTAAGTTTTCTCTCGGATTGTATATTGTAGCTTCCCCACACGGCGCTTAAACGGACCCAGCTTGTTTCTCCCTTAAGCTTGATATCCATTTTTATGCTGGGCTCATTATCAATGGTAACCGCATTGTCCATAAGGCTCTTAAGACAGTGAGGGCATTTGACGTTCAAGACAAAC
This sequence comes from Pseudomonadota bacterium, assembly GCA_043808895.1. Classification (GTDB taxonomy): domain Bacteria; phylum Bdellovibrionota; class JAFGOL01; order JAFGOL01; family JAFGOL01; genus JAZDEK01. Next base: position 4,814 of record JAZDEK010000177.1, on the reverse strand, counting down.
AATGTTTCCATAAAGCCTCCGAATACGTTTGAATACGCCTCTTAAATCACAGAAAGAATATAAAATCAAGACAGCATAAGGCGCTTTTTTTTATGACCTTTACATGTTCGTCCTTTGGTTTTATAAAGAATAAAAACACTGGGACAACTGTGAAACAAAAACACATCACCTTATCCGTCCTAATACACGCCGCTGTACTGACCGTATTCTTACTTGCGTCCGGTTTTTTTATAAAGGGGGATAACCTCATCTCCGACGAAAACGTATTAACTGTTAGTATATCCGGAGACCCTGATAAAAAGATCGGTGACACGCACACCAAAGGTTACGAAGCAAGTGCCACCGAGGACGAAATAACACCAGGGCAAAGCGGAGGAACGGGTCATAACGCAAAGAACTCATACTCGGGAATGGTGTTAAAAAAGATCTACGAAAATAAATATTACCCTTTGGCGGCGAGAAAACAAAATCTATCCGGAAAAGTTACGTTAAGTTTTACTCTTGATAGAAGCGGAGCGATAATCGGACTTATCAGCAACACTCGGTCAAGCGGGTCCAATATTCTGGATGATTCCGCAATAAATGCCGTGAAGAACTCTCAGCCATTTGAAGAATTCCCAGATAATATTAAGGATAAAGAGTTAACATTCACAGTAGACATGGACTTTGTTCCGTAAGAACGGACCACATTAAAAAAACTGTTGACCTGAATGTCATGCATGCGGTAGATTGTACCTATTGAAGTCAGCCCTCTCTTCAGGGGAATTCCGGTGAGACTCCGGAGCTGTCCCGCAACGGTAAGCGGTTAAAGCCGCAGAGCCCGAGAACCTGCAGAGAGCGTATCCCGAGGAGGAATCAATGAACCTTTCAAACTTCCCAAAATTCTCGACAAAGATCTTGGACACAAAAAACTTTTTTCTTGTCTTGAGCGCGCTTTTAATTTCGTCCTGCAGCGAACAAACACCGTCGCCTCAACCGGTGGTTCCGACATCCGGAAAAATTGCCGTAATCGCTACTGCTGAACCTAATTGGACAGGTAGCGGCGCGCACACTGTGTTAAGTTGTGACAAACCAAGGATCGGCGCAAACAACCTTTTACCGACCGACACCACCGATCTGGCCATTTCGTGTCATGGAAAATATTTTTATAGGCTTGAGCGCCGTAATTTTGGTGTTAACGGTAACGTAACAAAATTTAGTTTGGATGCTCCGACACAATTTATCTACCAATATTCCACAGATGACAACGGTGGTTCAAACCCAAGTTCTATAATTTTTGTAAGCGACACCAAAGCATATCTTTTACGAAACTTGAACAATAAGGTGTGGATAATAAATCCGTCCGCGCAAAGCGAGACAGAATTTAAAATAGGCGAACTTGATCTATCCTCTTATTCCTACGACGGTGTAACACCGCCTATGATGACGCACGGAATAATTAACGGGAACAAGTTGTACATCCTTATGCAGCGGCTTGACTCGTTCTACAATCCTTCGTTGTCTTCATACATAGCTGTTTTTAATACGGACACCGATGAGGAAATTGACACAGGATTTGGATCAATGGGATTAAAGGGGATAGAGTTGGACGTCAGGAATCCTTATGGAAAACTTATCCTTAATAATGGAACACTTTATGTCGCAGGCACGATATGGCCTGATAATCCTGGATGGGGAACTACAACGTGGACGGATTATAAACAATATAGCGGCATACAAAAAATAAACGCACAGACTTTTCAACCTGACCACAACATTATCCACAACGCAGTAAGGACCATTACATACATGGACATTATAAGCGCTAACAAAGGATATTTTGTTGAATACGTGGACGTTGGCAACACCGCTCTAAAGACCTTTGATCCGACAACGGGTGTTGTATCACAAACGAACGTTGCCGGCATCGGCAACACATCGGACAGGGATATAACGGACATCGCCTACGACGGACTTGGTTTCTTGTGGGTGTCGGATAATTCCGTGGATACTCCGGGTTTATACATAATAAATACGGGCAACGATACACTGGATGAAGGCACTATATCAACAGGACTAAACCCCAAAGCCATAACATTCTGTGAAGAATAGAATACAAATAATATCTTGTATCTTATTCGTTCTGTTCTTTTATCCCCGTTTAACCGCCGCTGAAGACATATCACTCGGAACGGTAATAATCAATTCCGGATCGGAAAATACAGATCAGGAATACTCAGGTTTCTCCACCGTAGTAAAAAAAGAGAGAACGAACATTAAATCGCAGGATGTGCCGTCACTTATAGAAAAGAATTCCGGAATTCAAGTCAGGCAAACCGGGGGACTTGGAAGTTTCTCCAGCGTCTCACTACGCGGAGCTTCTAGCGACAAGGTAATGGTCTTTATAGACGGCATTCCCATGAACGATTCATCAGGCTCTGGAGTGGACTTAAGCAACATCCCTTCTTCCGACATAGAGTCCATAGAGATATATAAGGGTGTAACCCCTATAACTCTTGGAAGGTCTTCTATTGGAGGCGCGATAAATATAAAGACCATACGCGCGAACAAGGAGTTAAAAGGTAACGTCACGACAAGTTATTCATCGTTCAACACTTTTAAAATTGCTCCGGCTCTAAGTCAAAAGCTTGGGGCATTTGATTATTTGATATCAGGTGAGTACCTGAGCAGTAAAAATGATTTTACTATCTTGAACAATAACTCTACGCCGCTAAACCCGCTGGACGACACCTGGGAGCGCAGGAACAACGCTCAGTTCAGTCAGAAAAGTATTTTGACCGATCTTGGATACGACTTTACCAAGAACTATCGAGTGCTTTTCTCAAATCAATATTTTGATAAAGGCCAGAATCTTGCCAACATGAATAACGACCCAACAGCCCAAACAAAATTCTCAACCACCCGCAATATGTCGGCGCTCAAACTTACAATGAACGACTTAAGCTCTAACCACCTCAACACAGAATACAGAGTGGACTACACATATAAGCGTGAATACTACGACAATAGATACGGAACCCTTGGTACAGGGAAACAGTACAACAGATACAGAACAAATAACTACGGATACAACCAGCTTTTTGAGTGGCCAACACAATATAATATATTAGACGCTGTATTTGACTTCCATAGAGAAGAATACACAGCAACAGATCTTTTATACAACAATTATAACGCGCCTCATTCAAGGAACATGTATACACTTTCGGCAGAGGATAAGATGATATTTTTCTCGGATAAATTCATTTTAAGCCCTGCCCTTTCCTACCAGTATTACGACGATACAAAGTCCGGGCATTTGAACCCAAAGCTCGGCGTAAAATATCAGCTGGCAAAATTCATCTCGCTGAAAACGAACGCCGCGCAATATATAAGAGAGCCCTCTTTTTACGAACTATACGGAAACCGCGGTTACTTTGTCGGGAGCAGCAGCTTAAAAGCAGAACGCGGACTTAATTTTGATATAGGCGCCGATGTTTCGTACATAAATGACGGCTCAAACCTAAGTAAAGTATCCTTTAGCGCCGCGTATTTTATGAGCAGCATACAGGATGTTATTACTTATGTTTACGATTCAACGGGCGTTGGGCACGCGGTTAATATGTCCAGCACATTTATAAGCGGTGTGGAAGGTTCATTGGCCATAAACTTTCTGAAATATTTTACTTTAAGTTCAAACTACACATGGCAGCAGCCGACGAACAAATCTTCCTCGTCATTATACGACGGTAAAAAACTCCCCGGGAGATTTGAGAATTCTTTTGCTTTAAAATTGGACGGAAAATATTCTTTCATAAGTGCCTATTACGAATTCTCGTACGAGGACGGTCTTTTCTACGATGCAGCAAATCTGCTACCGGCGCCTGTAAAAAGAGTTCATGATCTTGGAGTTTCAGGCACAGTATCCAACTTTATAATAACCGCTGAGGTAAAAAATATCGCCGATGACCACTATGAGGACTTTAACGGATTCCCTACTCCAGGGCGCTCTTATTGGTTAACACTTCGATATGATATTTAGCATATCTATGTCACGTAACTTTATCACTAGACATGAACCGATTATATTAATCAACACTTATTATAAGTACCTGAAATCTTTAAGCATTAATGTAAAAGCGCCATTCTTTCTCTAATCAGATTCAATTTAATGATATATGAACCAACATTATGCGCTGGTCTACCCTATTAAGAGCATTAACGCTTTTGCCATTTATATATACGGTGGGGCTCTACGCCCAAGAATTCACAAACGGAGAAACTATTCTGGATAATGACGACACTCCTTATGTATACGAGGCCAAAACAAGCCTGTTCATAAAACAGGACGAACCGAACAAAAGATATCATTACCAGAACAGCGATTTTATTTTAAGCGAAGGATATAAACCTGACGGAACAACTCCCGATGTGCAGAGCTCTTATGATAAAAATACTTTCTTAGCATTAAATGTGAAGGATACGGATCTAGAAAAACTCCGCGGCAAAAACATTTTAATATTTGATGACATCGTAGATGACCTCTTATTCAAATTTCAGAAGGGTCATATGCAAGAAATTTTTGAAAAAATCGGAGCAACAATTACTTACGGAAGAAACCCGGACGACGTTAAAAAAGAGATAGAGAACAAAAGATTTGACCTTATATATCTTGACTTAAACGTTGATCAGAGTTCGAAAACTACCGAAGGACTTATTAAATCCATCAGATCAAAAGACACAAATACCCCTATAGTAGCACTAACAGGGTTAAGAGGTGCAGAAATAAAGTGCAGCAGCCTGTGGAATACTGGCTTCAGCGGTTTTTTTAATAA
>JAZDEK010000176.1:0-5957 GCA_043808895.1 Pseudomonadota bacterium | reverse complement strand
AATTGAACATGAGCTTGGCGACGCTCTTTTTGCTCTCTGTAACCTTTCAAGACACCTCAATATGGACCCCGAAGAAGTTCACCGTAAGGCCCTGCAGCGCTTTAGGCAGCGATTTATGATGATGGAAGAGTTCGCGCGCCAAAAGGGGACGGAACTTAAGAAACTATCTCTGAACCAACAGGAAAAACTGTGGCAAAAAGCCAAGAAAGTATGCAAGTAGTCGCGGCCGTTATAAAGGATGCCGAGGGAAAAGTCCTTATAACGCAGCGAGGTAAAGGTATGGATTTTGAGGGCAAGTGGGAGTTTCCAGGTGGGAAAGTGGACAACGGAGAAGACCTGGTTGCAGCGTTAAAACGCGAGATATCAGAGGAACTCAATGTTGAAATAGAGGTCGGCAGAAAACTAATGGATTGGATCTACAAATATCCTTTCGCTGCTATAAACTTTTTCGCGTTCAGTGCGGAAATAACAAAAGGTGAGGTGACATTAACCGAACACATGGACATGAAGTGGATTGAAATAAGCCTCCTTTCAGACTATGATTGGGTGCCTGCTGATGTTGAACTTGTGAAAGGGCTCGTAGGGGGTCTGTTATGAGGACATCCATTTTTTCCGGAATGGGAACGGCTTTAATAACCCCGTTCAAGAACGGTACTGATATAGATTGGGCATCCGTAGAAAAACTTATAGAATTCCAAATAAATAATGGCGTGGATTATCTGGTCATAGCCGGTACTACTGGCGAGGGCGTTACTCTTGATGAAGATGAGCTGTTCTCGCTGCTTAAATTCTGTAAAGAAAAATCCAATGGCCGTGTTCCAATAATCGCTGGAGCCGGAAGTAACAATACTCGTTCTCTTGTTAAAAGAATAAAAAAGTTGAACGAGTTAAAGCTTTCCGGATATTTGGTCGTAACTCCATACTACAATAAGCCGACGCAAGACGGGCTTTTGCTCCATTACAGCGAGGTAAGTAAAACAGCAGGAGATGTTCCCATCATTCTTTATAATGTGCCCGGACGTACAGGCGGCTGGATAATGCCTGAAACGGTGGCAAAACTTGCCCAGCAGCATAAAAACATAATCGGTATAAAAGAGGCTAGCGGCGACCCTAAATTCTCAATGGAGATGAAAAAGATCGTCTCTGCTGTTGCGCCTGATTTTACTTTTTTGGTGGGTGATGATTTTCTTGCGATGCCACTTATAGTTTCAGGCTACAACGGCGTAATATCCGTGGTCTCCAACGAAGTGCCGCGACAGATGAAAGAACTTGTTACAGCCTCGCTGAAGGGCGACCGTAAAGAGGCCGAGAAAATGCACAATACACTTTTGGAACTTATGAAAATAAATATGATAGAAACAAACCCCGGTCCTGTTAAATATGCCTTAAAAAGAATGGGCTACTGCGACGGCAGCGTAAGGCTGCCCCTTGTTCCCATGAAAGACACGTCCAAGATGGACGCTGTACTTAAACTTTTCACTTGACTTTTTCCCACATCCTATATTTGATATTTCTGTAACCGGGGAGGGCCGAATATGAGAAAGTCCCTTGCTATTTGTTTGATCCTTTTTTCCGCTTCTTATGCGTACTCCGAGTTCTACGACAACCAATATCCTGATGCGTACACGTTAGAGTTTAAAGGCCCCATAATGGACAGGAATACAAATCTGCCGGTTTCCAAAAAAGCTGAATTTAGTTTAACCGTCGCTCCAAAAGAAGAAAGGAACGACTACTACAATTTCGTCGGTTATGTTCAGTGGGAATCTCAAGATAACGGACGAATTCACTCATGCAAACTTAGAAGCAGAGGCTCGTGTGTAATGCCTGCCGGATTCAGCGCGGAAACTCAGTCGGACTGTCTTGAAAACGGTCAGAATTGTTTATGCCCCGATAAAAAAGGCGACGGTTACAATTTTCTGGTTTCCTCTAAAGCCACGTTTATTTGTGGTAATGACGAGGACAGAATAATCCTGGCTTGCGCCGAATAAAATTACCGTTTATAGTGCCCCTTATGGTCGTTCCAAAAATAGATCTATCACTGGTAATAATAACGCTCAACGAACAGGATTGCATAGGTAGATGCATAAACTCTGTACCGTTCGCATCTGAAGTCATTGTGGTTGATTCCGGGAGTACGGATAAAACTATTGAAATAGCCAAGTCGCTGGGAGCAAAGGTTTTTCAGAACGAGTGGAAAGGTTTTGGAGCACAAAAGGCTTTCGCGGTGGAAAAGGCGACACATGGGTGGATGCTGTCCCTGGACGCTGATGAATGGCTGAGCGATGAACTACAGAAAGAAATAGTGAACGTGGTGGAGAATTCCGGCCTTGGGCATCGGATATTCGCTGCCAAGCGCCTCAGCCGTTACCTTGGGGAGTGGATATATCACGGGGGCTGGTATCCCGATTGGCAGGTAAGGCTCTTTAAGAAAGGTGCGGCGGAATGGGATGCATCACAAACAATTCATGAGAGTTTAAGAACATCTTCAAAGTCCGCGCTACTTTCGGGTATTTTGTATCATGAGCCATTTAAAGATATAAAAGAGCAGGTGGACGTAAATTTTAAATACGCGGGGCTTTTGGCTGAGAAAAAGTTTGCAGAAGGTAGACGGGTAAAATGTCCTTTCTCCATAATATTTAAGACGCTGTTTCGGTTCAAGACCAATTACATATTTAAGGGCGGTTTTAGGGACGGGCTACGCGGTTTTATCATCGCGTGGAACTCGGCACAGTCCTATATGGTGCAACTTTACGAAATATATAAGAGGACCAAAAGATAATGTCGCGCTTTGTGCATCTTCACCTACATACAAATTACTCGCTTTTGGACGGGGCAATAAAGATAAACGAGTTGGGAGAACATCTTAAAAAGAACGAGATGAGCTCCTGCGCGGTCACCGACCACGGGGCAATGTTCGGCGCCGTAAAATTTTATAAAGAGCTTAAGAAAAAAGGCGTAAAACCCATCATAGGCTGCGAAGCGTATTTTACGAACGGCTCACGACTTGAAAGGGTGAACGAGGCATTCCATCTTATCCTTTTGTGTCAGGATAAAGAGGGTTACAAGAACCTCTCAAAACTTGTGACCGCGGCCTACACCGAGGGGTTTTACTACAAGCCACGAATGGATAAAGAGATCCTTGAAAAATACAACAAGGGCCTGATCGCTCTCAGTGCCTGCCTTAAAGGCGAGATACCGTCGCTGCTTCTGGAAGGGAAAGAGCACGAGGCGAAAGAAAGGGCAAAGTGGTACAGGGACATTTTTGAAGGCAGGTACTACCTTGAAATGCAGGACAACAAAATAGACGAGCAATATCTTGTGAATGAAAAACTTGTTCAGCTTTCTATGGAGCTTAATATCCCGTTGGTCGCCACCAACGATTGCCATTACATAAACAAACAGGATGCTTTTGTTCAGGACGTTCTTGTGTGCGTTTCAACAAAAAAGACGCTGGAAGACGAGAAGAGAATGAAGATGTCCACCGACGATTTTTATGTAAAAACGGCCGATGAGATGATGAACGGTTATTTTAAAGAATATCCTCAGGCCATAAATAACACTTTAAAGATCGCCGAGGAATGTAATTTCTCTTTTAAAACGGGAGTGCATTATCTACCGATGTTCGGTGATTCAGAAGATGAGAGCGCAAGAACAATAGACGAACAATGTTGGAAAGGTTTAAAAGAAAAAAAGATCCCCGCGGACAAATTCCCGGTTTACGAGGAACGCCTGAAACATGAACTGAACATTATAAAGAGCATGGGCTACTCAAGCTACTATCTTATAGTCAGCGATTTTATAAATTGGGCGAAAGCAAATAACGTCCCGGTAGGACCGGGAAGAGGATCCGGAGCAGCCTCGTTGGCAGCTTACAGCATAGGTATCACGAACCTTGACCCCATAAGATACGACCTTGTGTTCGAAAGATTCCTTAACCCCGAGAGAATAAGTCTTCCCGACTTTGATATAGATTTTTGTAGCCGCAAACGTGAGGACGTCTATCAGTACCTTGTGAACCGCTACGGTAATGAATATATATCAAAAATAGGCACGTTCGGGTTCCTGAAAGCAAAGAGCGCCATTAAGGACGTTGGAAGGGTCCTTGGTTATTCCGTGAAAGAGACACAGGATATATCGGATCTTGTGCCCCTTTTAACCGAGGATGAAACCATTAAAGATGCCATAAACAAAGAGCCGGAACTGAAAAGGGTCGTTAACGGTAATCCCAGGGTAAAAAAACTTGTTGAACTTGCCCAGGCTGTAGAGGGCTCAATAAGGAACTTTGGTGTTCACGCAGGAGGTGTGGTGATCTCAAGTATCCCTATATCCGACCTGGTGCCTTTGATAACCACGAAGGACGACGTTATAACCACGCAGTTCGACATGAAAGATGTAGAAGAAATAGGACTGGTGAAATTTGACATTTTGGGAATAGAAACGCTCACCATAATGTATGATGCTATACAACACATAAAAAAGTTTAAGAAAGCTGATTTTAATATTGAATCCATCCCGCTGGATGATGTTAGAATTTACGAGATGCTGGGACGTGGCGACACAGTTGGTGTGTTCCAGCTTGAATCAGACGGAATGCAAAAACTCTTGCGTGAACTTAAACCCGACTGTTTTGGGGATATTATCGCTGTAAACGCCCTCTATAGGCCGGGCCCACTCAGCGGCGGAATGGTCACTCAATTTATAAACAGAAAACACGGGAAAGAGAAAATAGATTATCCGTTCAAGGAACTGGAATCGATACTTAAGGAAACATACGGAATTATAGTTTATCAGGAACAGGTACAGCGCATTGCCGCCACTCTTTCAGGTTATACGCTCGGCGAAGCCGACTTATTAAGAAGAGCTATGGGTAAGAAAAAGCCGGCTGAAATGGCGGAACAAAAGCAGTATTTTATCGCGGGGGCTAAAGAAAAAGGACATAACCCCCACAAAGCGGAAGAACTCTTTGACCTTATGGCAAAGTTTGCTGAATATGGTTTCAATAAAGCCCATGCCGCTGTTTACGCCCTAACCGCTTATCATACGGCGTACCTTAAGTGTTATTATCCTGCTGAATTTTTATCGGCGCTCCTTACATCAAAAATGAACAAGGACATTGAGTCGGCCGCAGTTTACGTCGCTGACGCGATAGGCCACAGTATAAAAGTTCTGTCTCCCGATGTGAACGAAAGCAGTTACGATTTTGAGCCGCGCAGCGAAGCGATCAGATTTGGCCTGGGCGGCATAAAGAACATCGGTACATCCGCAATAGATAACATTTTGGAAGAAAGGTCCGAGCGAGGGCTTTTTAAGGGTTTCTTGGACTTTTGCTGCAGGGTAGATTCGCGTAGGGTAAATAAAAAGACTTTGGAGAATTTGATAAAGTCCGGCGCGTTCGATTCATTTGGCGTGGATAGAGGGATCCTTTTCAACAATATAGACAACGCCACCAATTACTCCGCTGATACAAAAAAGAACGCGGCTTCCGGGCAGTTCAACCTTTTCGGCGACGCGATGTCGACTGTTCACAGCGACGATGCCTTAGATAAAAGAGTGCCTGTTTGGGATAAAAAGGATAAACTCATGTTTGAGAGGGATGCCATAGGTTTTTACATCTCAGACCATCCCATGGATATTTTTGAGAATATGTTAAGGTCGTCCGGAGTGTCCGATATATTTTCCATGCATCACGTGCCACCGGAAAATAATATCGTGGCTGCGGGGGTCTTGTCTTTATCACGTGAAATAAAGACCGAACGTGGCGTTATGGCGATATTTAATCTTGAGGATAAAACGGGGAGCATTGAGGTTGTTGCGTATTCTGAGCAGTACAGGGATATACAAAAACAGGGCGCTCTGGAAGGTGTTCCAATGTTCTGTTACGGAAGGATCTCCGAAAATTCAGGAAAGAATAAAATAATGGTTGAGAGGGCGAAACCCATAGAGGAAAGGGATTTCGT
>JAZDEK010000175.1:0-5364 GCA_043808895.1 Pseudomonadota bacterium | reverse complement strand
TATTATGTTGTCCTTTCTTTTGTCATCTATTTTCTTGCCTGAAAGTTTCTCGCTCCATCCGCCGACCTCATCAAATGCGATAACGGGTTTATTATAAGCCCACGCGTAAGACATCTCGCAAAGTGTTCCTGCTCCACCGCCTATCGCGACCACCACATCACTCGCAAGTACGGTTATCTGGTTCCTTGCCCAACCGATGCCGGTCGGTATAATGTAGTCAACATATTCATTTGCTTCACTTTTATCGAAACCCGGGAGTATCCCTATGACCCTTGATGTGTCAGGTCTTTGGTCAATAGTGCGCGCTCCCTTGGAAGCCGCGCCCATAACGCCGAACCTTCCACCTGTTACAAGTGTGTACCCCGCGAGCGCCACGAGTTTCCCCATTTCTTTCGCAATGTTGTTTAGTTTTATGTTCTCGAGGGAATCGCCGATAATGCCGACCGTTTTTACAGGCATTTTGCCTCCGCGGGATATTTAACCCTCCAGAGCTGCCTTGACAACCTGTTTTTTTGTTAATAGTCAATAAAGAGATAGACGACGGAGGCACCATATGAAAAAGCTTTATTATTCGCTACTTAGAGGGAAGGTTATAAGCGCGTTCTTGATCGCCTACATGGTCATTTTTATATGTGGCGCGGTATTTAAACTTCTCTCGTTTGGTTTTGGTTACGGTGATGTTTTTTATTCTTTCCTAAATTTTATGAGAGATATAGGAATGCCGGATCCGCATGTTAACACTTTCGCGTCCTTTTTTATGTTCCTCGGCTCTTTTTATGGAGTGATACTTTTTCCGCTTTTTTATCTCTTCCTGGCTTTTATAAAGGCGGCTTTTATTCAAATGGTGCTCCATATATTTGTTAAAAAACCAAAAAGATTTAGCACAACGCTTGCCATATTTTTTACCGTTATAGCGTTCGCGTACGTTATCAGTTTTGTTCCGTTCATAGGAAAACTTCTATTTGGGCTTACCGTTATTTATCTTGCGGCAAAAGAGATATCAAAACAAAATTCTTTCGCCCTTTGGAGAGGGGTGCTCTTAATGTTCTCGCCCCTTATTCTTTCCGGCATAGTTATATTACTGTTTTTTATTAGTGCCGCCGGCATGGTTTCTTTCTTTTAGTTTTTGATTTATTGCTATATATTTTATCTGGAGGCTTAAATATGAGGAAACTGATCTTTACCGCCGTGATACTTGTGTCCGTTTTTTCGTGCTCCAGCCTTGGCACTGTTTCAAGGGGATACAGTTTCTCCAGACAACAAATATGGACCGCCATAAACGATGTTGTCGCTACAAAGCACGGCGGGATTAAAAAAATTACCCAAGATCCTCCTACCGCAATTTCCAAACTCAACGTTAAAGATAAAAAATTTGGGATAGATAAATCCATGTACCAGGTCTACGCCAGCCTCAGTGGGTTTGAAAGGCCGTATTTTGTCGACGTGGAAGTAAGGGTGTACCCAAACGGCGACGAAACGGAAAGTTACGGTAGCGATAGGCCCAAAGCTCAGGAAGTTCAGGACGATATAAAGGAATATTTGAACAACAAAAGATATAACTCGACGCTGCAGGACGATTACAAACCGTATTGATATTTTAAGCGAGGTATAACGCATGACGAATAAAACAGCTGTGGTGATAATGGCCGCGGGAGCAGGGACGAGGTTTAAAAGTAAAAGATCCAAGTTGCTTCATGATCTGGCTGGAAAACCAGCTATAAAATATTTCAGCGACATGATGTCGCGCGTAAAACCCGATCAGACGATCTTTGTTCTTTCACATCAGAAAGATGAGATCATAAAAGTGATCGGTGAAGATAAAGGTTTTGATTTTGTGGAGCAAAAAGTCCTGGACGGAACAGCCGGCGCTGTACGCGCCGCGGTCGCCGCTTTAAAACCCGGTATAACAAAAGTAGTGGTGCTTCCGGGGGACACTCCCACTATTCCTGACAAACTTGTGAAAGAACTTATTTTTCAGGACGCGACCGTTATTCTTGTTGGCACACAACTTGAGGAGCCAGAGGGCTATGGCAGAGTAAAAAAAGATGAAAGCGACGCTGTAACCGGAATAATAGAAGAGGCTGATCTAAAAGGAGGGGATAAAGAGATAAAGCACGTTAACACCTCTATTTACAGTTTTAACCGTAAATTCTTAGAAAAGACGCTGAGCGATATAAGCAAGAACAAAAATAAGAACGAGTTCTATCTTACGGACATAATCTCTCTCGCCGACCAGCAGGGCGTTGAAATAAAATATATAGAGCATAAAGATCCTTCTCAAGTGTTGGGCGCGAACGACAGGCTCTCTTTTTCAAAGACCGCTCTTAGGGTATGGAAGGAAAGGGCGGCAAAACATTCCGCGAACGGCGTTACAATAATAGACGCTGAAAAGGTCTACATAGACGAAGAGGTTAAGATAGGCAAAGATTCCGAGATATATCCAAACGTCTTTATAAACGGGAATTCGGAAATAGGCGAAGATGTGCTGATATTGGAAGGAACAAGGATAAACAATTCCAAAATAGCAAAGGACAGCGTTATAGGACCTTATGTGGTCATGGATGGCGCCCAAATAGGCGAGGAAAATAAAATAGGCCCCTTCACATATATAAGACCTGGTACCAGGACCAATAAGAAAGTAAAGATAGGCGGATTTGTTGAGACCAAAAAGATAACAGTGGGTGAATGCTCAAAGATCCCGCATCTTTCTTATGTGGGAGACGCGACAATAGGAAAAGACGTTAACATAGGCTGTGGTGTTATAACGTGTAACTACGACGGATTTAATAAATATAAGACCGAGATAGGTGACAATGTTTTTATAGGCAGCGACTCTCAATTGATAGCTCCTGTTAAAATTAACAGCGATTCTTACGTCGGAGCGGGGAGCACTATCACGGACGAAGTCCCTCAGCACGCGCTCGCCATATCAAGAGTGCCTCAAAAGAACATAAAGGATTATGTGTTGAAAATAAGAGCAAAAAAGAAGAAACTCGCTAAATAATTCGGTTGCTCTAATGGTTTCAGGACGGTATGTTTTTTGCCTGGTTTAAGACGGCTCAACAACTATTATGGCAGGTCACAACTTGGAAAGCTTACTCAAAGAACTTAACGAAAAACAAAAGCAGGCCGTAACGGAAACTAACGGCCCAATGCTTATAGTCGCAGGCGCCGGTTCCGGTAAAACAAGGGTCATAACTTATAAAGTGGCTTACCTTGTGGCAAAAGGTATTGCCCGCCCCGACGAAATAACAGCAGTTACATTTACAAATAAAGCAACAGGCGAGATGAAAAGCAGGATAGAGAACATCTTAACAGAAAGGCTTAAGGTGTGCGGGATGTCGTCGTTAAACCAATTAACTGTTTCAACATTTCATAGCCTCTGTGCGAGGATATTAAGACAACACATAGATAAACTCGGTTACTCGTTGGATTTTGTGATCTATGATACAGAAGATCAAAAATCGCTCATATCCACACTGCTTGATGCCAACAACATAGACAAAAAAGAGTTTAACCCAAGGGATATAGTCTCTTATTTTTCGGCGATAAAGAACGGCACTTCCATGATGAGGCCCGACTCAAGGCTTACCAAGGTCTATGCCGACTACGAGAAGGAATTAAAAAAATGTAACGCGCTTGATTTCGGCGATCTTTTAACACTGACGGTAAAGTTATTCTCCGAACACAAGGACGTTCTGGATATTTATCAGGATAGAGCGAAATTCTTATTTGTTGACGAGTATCAGGACACGAATCGAATTCAATATAAACTTGTTAAATTCCTCTCCGCAAAACATAAGAATATATGCGTTGTGGGCGATGAGGATCAATCCATATACAAATGGCGCGGCGCGGACATAAAAAATATATTGGATTTTGAGCACGACTATAAAGGGACAAAGATAATCAAGCTTGAAGAGAACTACAGATCAACTTCAAATATAATAAACGCCAGCGCTTCGCTGATCTCAAAGAACCTTCAGAGAAAAGATAAAACTCTTTTTACGCGCCACGCGGCCGGGGAGAAAATAAAGACGGCGTCCCTTGTTAACGATATCAGTGAAGCGGAATACATAACGCTCGGGATAAAAAACAAAATTAACAATGGGTACAATTACAGCGACATGGCCGTGTTTTACAGGATCAACGCTCAGTCAAGGCTTATGGAGGAACACCTAAGAAAAGCCTCTGTTCCTTATAAAGTAGTGGGCGGAGTGCGCTTTTACGACAGAAAAGAGATCAAGGACATTATCGCGTATCTCAGGCTCGTTATTAATCCAAACGACATCGTAAGTTTAAATAGAGTTATAAACGTTCCATCACGCGGAATAGGGAAAAACACTCTTGAAAGAATAGAAAAACTCGCCGCTGAAAATAAGACCGGCTTTTATACCGCGCTATCCGGGAAAATAGAATTAACAGGCATTAGTCCGGCTGTTCAAAAGAAGTTAGGCGCGTTCACTTCTATTATAGAGGAGCTTAAGAAAATGAACGCGGAAAATTACTCGGGCTCCATAATTTTAAGAACTATCCTTGATAAAACAAATTATTTTGAGTTCTTAAAACAAAAGAACGGGCACGAGGCCGACGACAGAATAGACAATATATCGGAATTCTTGGGCGCTATGGCTGACTTTGAAGAGGTTTCCGAGAATAAAAGCATTGCCGCGTTTTTAGAAAGCGTTGCATTGGTGAACGACACCGATAAAGAATCAGGCGACGAGAACGGCGTGCGCCTTATGACGCTTCATAGCGCGAAGGGACTGGAGTTCCCAGTGGTATTCATCCAGGGCGTTGAATATGGGCTGCTTCCTTACATAAGTTACGGCAAGGACGATATCAACGATATAGAGGAAGAAAGGCGCCTTCTTTATGTAGGGATGACGCGTGCTAAAAAAGAACTGTATCTGACATGGGCGCGCAGCAGAAGGATCTTCGGCGGGATAAAGGCAAGGCATTCCTCCGATTTCTTAGATGAGATAGACGAAAAGTTCGTTGAAAGTTATAACGACGAGGAAACGTATTACAAGGAAGTCTCCAAGCCCAAGCCATCCAAAACGCATTCAGGTTATATATATGTAAGAGAAGAGCCGGAAGAATCCACAGGAGAGAGAGGATACATTATAGGAGCAAGGGTTCAACACGCCACCTATGGCGACGGGATAATAAGAGGCGTTGAAGGTAGGGGCGAGAAAGCAAAGGTCACTGTTCACTTCAGGCGTTATGGCGTTAAGAAATTGATCGCCGGGTACGCGAACCTTGTTGGCAATTAATTTATGAATACCAAAGAAATAGGCCGTCGAGGTGAAGAAAAAGCGGTTGAATGGCTTATCCAAAATGGTTTTAAAATAATAAGCAGGA
>JAZDEK010000174.1:0-3168 GCA_043808895.1 Pseudomonadota bacterium | reverse complement strand
CCGGCTGATCAAGCAACTTGCGGCAACGTCTGGAGGTGCCGCTCAACGATGATCGTTACTTGCCCTAATGTCAGGCTCGTAGTTTTCGTCGTTCAAGAATTTTAGGAGTTCAAGTCCGCCGCTGTTTTGCGTGAATGAAATTACTTCTGTATAGGCCTGTTTTGAGAGTACAGGTTCAGCGCTCCATTTTTCTTCGAGCAGTTTTGTTATGCGCACTGTTTTTTCGTTGGCTGTCCTTATTTTGTCTGGGAGCATGTTTACAACGTCGATGTCGAACGGATCGTCACAGTATTTGAGCAGGAACTTTATCCATTTTGTGTATATCGATACGATGTCTTGATCGCTTTCGGCAAAGTTAAATGTGATCTTGAATATTTCATTGATCGTGTTAAAGGATACCTTATCCGGGAGTTTTTTCGCCGTGTCGACGTAGTTTATAAGATCCCGTAACGCCGGGTACGAATGTCCGGATGTACTGGCGAGTAGATGTATTAAACTGCTGACTTCAGCGTTCGTTCCTGTCATTATGCGCTTTATGCTAGAGTACTCTCAACGTTGAATACGTGTATTATACTCAGCGGCTCCTTGTGTGTTCAAACTCCCAATACCCCATTGGTGTAAGAAAATTATACTTTAGTTTAAAACGCGTACAAGAATTTATTTAATATAATGAGTATTTTAAGAGTCGGCAGTCTATCCTTCCGTTATAGACCGGGATCTTTCTTTCGGGTTTCAGGGATATTCTTTTCTGAAGGTCCGGATTGCCCGTTAGTATAAAAGCGGTGTTTCCCTTAAAGTTGTTCTTCAGGTTCTCGCCATATTCGTAATACAGTTCTCCAAGTGATTCTACGTCGCCAAGCCTTTCGCCGTATGGTGCGTTACAGAAGACTATGCCGTTTAACATTGTCCCGTTTTTTCCTGCCGGAGGGATAGCGTTCGTTGCATCAATTTTCTTAAGTTTTATTACATCCTGAAGTCCCGCGGCTGCGATATTTTTCGCGCAGATTGTCAACGAATTGGCGTCCGAGTCAGACCCGAAGATCGTTATGCCGTTAGTTTCGCTTTGCTCCCTTAATGTTTTCAACCCATCCGATATTTTTTGTTTGTAAGCGTCGAACTCATTCTCGAACGCTTTTTTTAAGTCACCGTGAATGTTATTTCTTAGATCTGCGATCTTAAGGTAGCTTGGCGGAATATCTCCTTTTATTAAAGCAGCCTCTATTAAAAATGTTCCGGAGCCGCACATGGTGTCCATAAAGAATTGTCCGTTTGGGTCCCAGCCGGTCATAAGGATCACTCCGGCAGCGGCGTTCTCTTTTATCGGAGCTTTTCCGCCCTCGCTTCTATATCCCCTTTGATGCAAGGGTTGTCCCGATACATCCAAGAATATGGTTGCTGTGGATGGGGCTCCTGTTTTTTCTGCCGGAACTATTCGCAGTAATATTTTCACATCAGCTTTTTCCAGATCAACACTCGGCCTTTTGCCGGATTTTTTTCGGAAATAATCTACTATGCTGTCCTTTAAAAGCTGCGAAACGTAGAGGCTGTTCCTGAAAGAGCCTTCTGTTGTGTTGCTTGCCGTTGTGCTGCCATATGTGGCGTAGCGTAATCCGTATCCTAGGATGGTCTTTATTTTAAAAGTTTTATCAACGGCGAGGAATTTGTACCACGGGATCTGAATTCCTCCGGCATAAATATCTTTTTCAGTGGTTACTGGAAATGAAAACATTCTTTTATAAACGCGGCTTGCCGTTCTTGAATAGAGTACCCCTCGTACCGCTGTTTCATCCGTTCCTTTAAAGTCCACGCCCCCACGGTTCAGGGTAACCTTTTTCGCACCCAGCGACTGGAACTCTTTGGACAATAATTCTTCCAGCCCCACCGCGCAGGATGCGAAATAACTTTGCGTGTATTCCTGCAGCCTTATATCCATGGCGGTTTTTTAACTCGCTTTCCCGTGCAATGCAAGGTATATAACATGTATGAATACCTTCAGGGGAAAGATACGGATATTTGGTTCGGTTTTTATTTTTACAGTCGCTGCGCTGTGTCTATATCTTTTGTATCAGGTGTCTTATGTCGGCGGGATAAACGCGCAAAAAAAGGCCGACTACGTTCTGGCGATAAAAGATATCAGCGCGGTTAAAAGTTACTTTGAGGCGTATCAGTTTGAAGTGAACAAAATGATAAGCGAGCCGTCAAAGTATTCGGCTTCTGGTCTAAGCGGTACGCCGTTAAGAAAAACCGTTGAGATCAAACTTGACGCAATAGGCGACGATGAACTTAAAAGGATCTTCAAGAATTATAATGTATCGGCGGAAGCTGTACTCGGTGTTTTCGCCGACCAGAGTAAGGTGCAAAATATTGAGGGCATAAATAATTTTGTTGAGATGCTTAAAGTCTCGTCTGAAGGCTTTAGCGCTCAGACGGATAAAATGTCCGCCGCGCTTGAAACCGCGATAAACACCTCAGCCTCGGATTTTGATAAGAATATGTCCGGAATGGCGATGGCGGTCTTTATTATCGCCGCGCTTTGCGTCGCTTTTGTAATGCTCTGCTTTTTCTATTTTAGGCGCTCGTCTATTTTTATAAGAAAGGTCAGTAACGCTGTGCTCAGGATGCAAAACCTCAATTTCAATAAGAGCGACATCTCTGACGCTGTACCTTTTATTAATGATGAGGCGCTTTTTGAACTTTCGGACAGGGTTACAAGTCTTGCCGGAATAGTATCGGACAATATGAGTTGGCTAAAAGGGCACGCAAAGTCGCTGGAAGACGACGCGGAAAGAGGAAAACTTGTGGCCACATATATGTCATCCATAATGAACTCCGTAGACATTGGGATAATGGTTACGGATAATCTTTTAAAAGTGAGTTTTATAAATTCCGAGTTTGAGAAATTCTGGAGAATAAAACGAGCACGCATTGTTGATATGGATGTAGATGATCTTCCTTTTATGAGGCTCGTTAAGGGTTGGAAAGAGGCTCTGGAAAAAACACTACGTATCGGAAGTACAAATGTTGTAACGGCGGGAGACTCCAAGAGCAGAAAAAGCAAAGCTCTTTTCAGTGTGGCTCCTTTAAAGAGCAGCGACGGAAAAGATGTTATAGGGACAATTACGGTAATGCAAAAGGAGATCTATGGAACTGTCTCAAAAATACAACCCC
>JAZDEK010000173.1:0-2972 GCA_043808895.1 Pseudomonadota bacterium | reverse complement strand
TGTCTGATTGCTAGCCCTTACCAGATGCCACAGCGACTTCTTGAACAGGTTATCTATACAGATAAGGTTATTTGTTTCTGACTTTGTGAAATTTATATCTGCTATTGTATCGGGCGATGTTGTTGTTACATCAAAAGATTTGTTCGATAATGTCTGTGTCTTTGTTACAGTCCTTTGTATACCCTTTATTCTGCACAAGAAGTCTTTTCTGGCCGCAGGCATATAAGTTGCATTACACATTGTTGTTACCTGGGTCTGATTTGTGATATCAGGATTGGTGATCAATGGATTAGGGTTGATCGCCTCTTTGCCGAGCATCGTTACTGACTTTATGTACGCTTTGTATTTCGAAGCGCAGCTTAACTGTCTCTCGCTTATTGACAATGGATCGATCATGAATACAGGACGCAGGGTGCTGGAACCTTTGTTTACGTATACTGCTACACTGCATGTTTGAGTATCGTTAGTGCATTGATCCACAATAACGTTAACATCCTTGATAGTGAACGTCTCAGGGGTTGTTGCGGCTTTCTTTCCGTATTTATATACGCCGTTTTCCATAACGGAGCTAAGATTATCCAGTAGCACTTTTTTTATGTCATTGGTTTTCTGCTCGGCCAAGGAAACAGAACCTAGATTTCTACCTTTCTCTCCGGAGCAACCCATAAAAATAAAAGCAACTATTGTCACTAAATAAATATGTTTTAACATATACCGCCCTCCTTTCATTAGTTCAATTATAACATTATATGGTCATTTTGTCAACATCTATTTTAGTAAGGGCTTTAAATTGACAAACTACCTAATAAATAAGAGTATTTACTGGTCAAACAACTTCTGTTCAGGAGGGATTTTATGAGAAAAATAGCGATGTTTTTTGTTGCTTCGGCTTTTATCTGCAGCGTTGCAATAGCACAGGCCCCTTGTGACAAGGCAAAACTTGATAACTTAAAAGTTCAAAAAAAGGCGCTCTTGGAAAAGAAAAAGACTATAGTTGACCCTGCTCAAAGAAAAACAATGAACAAAAATTTAAGGGATCTTGGCCATCAGATAAAAATTGAAGCCAAGAACTGCAAGAAAAAATAAAACGGTCTGCGTATTATTTGAACTTATCAACTCCCGCGCAATCGACGTTTTTAAGGTTTGACAAGAACGTCCTCTTCAAATTATATTGGTAGACGTGTTTCAATATTGTGCGCCGGTAGCTCAGCGGATTAGAGCATTGGTCTACGGAACCAATGGTCGGGGGTTCGAGTCCCTCTCGGCGCACCAAGATCAGGTTCTTCGGTTCTTCTCATTCTAAGGTGGGTAAAGTTTTGTAAGTCGTCATGAGCAAGCGTTTAGCAACCTCAGCCTGTAATTATTAAAGTTCTTATATCCGTAAGCCATTCTTTTTACAAGCTTTGCTTTATTATTAAAACCCTCAGTTCTTGCATTTGTGATCCTATTTTCAAAGTAGTTTAGTATCTCGTTTTTCCATAAGTTTAAGGTCATAGCAGTGGTTTTAACTTCGTTTAAGGTTGATGTTTTCATTCTTGCTATCAAGTTAGTTAGAGCCTGTTCAGCTTTGTTCTTTCCTTTGGTCCTATAGAACCTGTGCACAGCCTCTTTGTATTGATAGATCTCTCTTACGTCAGGGTTTTGCTCCAACCATCTTGTTATTGCATAACGCTGGATATAGGACAGGTCATATCCGTTCTTTAGCAACAGCTTTCTTATCGGGTTTTTTCTTACGTCGCCAGTTATGGATATTCTTTTCTTGTTGATAGCAGGATGAAGAAGCCTTATTACATGGAACTTATCCGCTATTATTTTTGCATTCGGGAAATAAAGTCTAGAAAAGTTTTTAAACGTTGGAGACATATCCATAACGGCATTTTTGACATTCTCTCGTCCAGGAATATAACCTAATCCATTACGCAAATCAGACATGGATTTACCGTCTATGACTTCCATAACGCTTTTGTTGTTATAATCTACCAGCGTTGTTGAGAACCTTGTACGTCCATATTCGGACCTGCCAAAGCAATGTTCATCTATTCCTATCGTCTTAGGCCAAGGATAGAGCCTCTTTCTCCTCTCTAGTTCCAGCCTCTCATAAAGCACTTTATAAATAAAACCATTTGAGCACTGATAATCTTTTCTAACTTGCTTCAGATTTGTATAGTTAAGACACGCACGGAACACTTCTTGCCTGTATCTGGCTGTAGTCCGGTAGTGTTTCCTGACCCCTGCCAAGGGCTCCGTAAAGGGCTTGCCACACTTCTTACACCAGAACCGTCTCTTTCTTACGACCAGAAAGCAATGCTTGCCCCTGAGCTGGCTGTCTCTTACTCGTACGACCCTGTGGTCGTACGTTGAATGGCTTGGGGTTGCACACTTTGGGCATACTTCGTAGGTATTATCTTTATCCAAATAAAAATAATGCACCCCTCGCTCATACTTAAGGTCTCTTACTTTTAGCTCCGGCAAAAACACCAAATGTGATAAAATCTTCTCGGACATAGTTCTTGTACCTCCTAGATTAGACTTAGCCTTAGATAACTAAATTCTAACCCAGACAGCGTACAAAACTATGTCCGTCTTAATTTACCCACCATCAAGCGGGAAGAACCCAATTTTTAAACCAATAAATCTAAGGGTTGAAACTAATAACAACTATGGCTACAACGTCCGGTATATCTGTTTTAAGATTGTCGACTGCTTCTATTACTGTATCTCTTGGAAGCGAACAGGTTCTATACATAAGTTGAGTCCATTCCTTTTTTCCTGTTTCCGGATCCATTACCTTCTCTTTTTGACCAATTTGATCTTTTATCGTTTTCCCAAAAAGACTGTTTTCTGGAACTTTATAGTGCTGGGTCGACTTAATAGAGTGTATCTGTTTTATGTTATAATTATTTCCCTGCTTTTTTTCAAACTCACTTATAAAGTAATCGACAAAGCCGTTTAACCCGCAAGCTGTCCTTAAG
>JAZDEK010000172.1:0-2974 GCA_043808895.1 Pseudomonadota bacterium | reverse complement strand
GGCGGAACATCAACAAAAATACGTCTTGCAGTCGTTGATACCGGTGTGGACGAAACTCACGATGATTTCAGCGGAAGAATAGCAAGATCCGCCAACTGTTATCTTGTCGCGCAGTGTACGGAAGGCAGTCAAACAGACAACCACGGTCACGGAACTCACGTTGCAGGCGTTGTGCTGGGAAGCGGAGCCTCTTGTGATGAGCCCGGAGACACCGCTTATTTTGAAACAACAGGAACGCTGCAGGCGTATAACAGCGCGTTAAGTGCCGTAAGTTTTTTCACAGCTCAATTTAACGGGGCTGTAACAGATAATCTGTCGGCAAAAATGACATGGGATGGCGCGGTCGGCACTCAAGCCGGAGTGTTTTTCAGAGATAAAACAAATGCTGAAGCCGAGAGCAGCACATTTATTTCTCCCGGTGCTGACTACAGCCCTGCACTTACTGTTGCAGGACCTGGAGTTACGGCAGGCTCATTTTTTAGCGCAACGAATTTTGCTGTTTCAAGTACTGCGGGCGAATACGTTATACCGTACGGATTTACAGCGTATACCAACGACGCTAACGTTCTTGGCAACGAATACTGGGCAAGAATAAAAACGATAGTCAAGGGCTGGGGCGATGGACTTCCAAGAATGGGAGGGGTTTCGTATCAATCGGAGCTGGTCGCTGTAAAGAGCCTTGGAGCAGATGGATCGGGAAGTATAGAAGATATAGTGCGCGGACTTGAATATATTTATTCTATCGCGGAGACCGAAGGTATAGTCGGTGTGAATTTAAGTTTTAGCGTGGGAGGCGGAGTAACGTCGCAGGTTTTAGATACCGCTGCACAAAATCTTGTTAACATCGGTGTTGCCGTTGTGGTTAGTGCCGGGAACGATCAGGAAAGCGGCACGTATGTAAGTAGTCCTGGAACGGAGGAATCCGTTATCACAGTGGGTGCTGTGAACAATAACGATGAGCTCACAGAATATTCATCGCTCGGTAATCCAAGGAACAGTGTGTTGAAGCCGGATGTTCTGGCTCCGGGAGGAAGTAGAGTCACAAAGGTATATATAGCATCCACACGTACTTTATACGACAATTGGTGGAATCATGTAAAAGACCCATCGCTGGAGGATCCATATACTTTAAAGGTGGGAACATCACAGGCGGCTCCTTTTGTAACAGGCTTGGTCGGCCTTATGGCTAGTAAACGCCAGGGTGCGTGGAGTTATAATGTTGCAACACTCCCAAATCTTTTTAAAATGTTATTATGCATGAGCGCTTACGAAATAGGCGCAGGGGAATCGGGAACAGTAGGTGGAGAAGTTGTCACTGCGGCAAGTCCAGGGACTCCGGAAAGGGCAGGTGGTTTAAAGGATAGATTTGAGGGATACGGAAGGGTTTCCGCACAGGGAGCGTTAAGTGCGTTTGATGCCGCGTGGGACGTTGAAAATAATCCGACATCGAGTACTTTTACGTTCGGAACAAGCGGTAACGAACAAAAATCGATTATAAAAACTGTAACACTTTCAGCGTCTAAAGAATATAACTTCACAATGGCGGTCCCGAGCGGCGCGGACTACGACCTTTATCTTTTTAACGCGACCCCTGACCAATATGGACAGCCCATACTTCTTGCAAGCTCTGCCTTGGTGGATAATCCAACAGAACACATCATAGATTTTATCCCGCCCGAGAGCGGGACATATTACATTGTTGCAAAATGGGTCTCAGGGTCGGGCACCACGGATATTGACCTGAGCCTGGAAAGAGATAAACCCGCCACACCGACCGTGATATCCAACTTCAGAGTGGACAGGAACATGCGTGACAAAACGATATACGTTTATTGGACGACCAATGTCCCCACTAACGCTGTTATGCAACACGGGATCATTGGCGGCTTGGGGCAACAGACTTCTGCCACTGAATATACTACAGAGCATTCTTTCTCGCTGAACATGGAATACGAGAACAGTTATTACCTCCGGGTACTTTCCTCTTCACAGGGCAGTAGCGACGCTGACATCTCTACAGCTGTAAGTGCGGTGTACAAGGTTGATGCTCACACAGGTAATGATTATCTTTTGAACGATATCTCCATAGAGGACTTACCGGTAATGAATGATGCCGGGGGCTGTGGAACAATTGGCGATATTAATAATTCGGGAAATAGTAACTCTGTTTATAGTGTTATAATGTTTGCTGTACCGCTGGTTTATTTGTACTTTAGAAGGAGAAAACTTTTTGATAAAGGTTTATAACTCATTATCCAGAAAAAAAGAGGATTTTACGCCGCTGGACGGTAAGAACGTAAAGATGTACGCGTGTGGCATTACTCCTTACGATGAAGCACACATTGGGCATGCAATGCAGGCGGTTATATTTGATACGATACGAAGATACCTTGAACACAGCGGTTACAAGGTCAAATACATCAGGAACTTCACCGACGTAGATGACAAGATAATAAATAGAGCGAACGAAGAAAAGATACCGCCTACCGAACTCTCCGCAAAATATATAAAAGAATCCAAAGAAAGTTTAAAAGAATTAAGAGTTCGCTCCGCGGATAAAGAACCCCTTGTCAGCGAGCATATTAATGAAATTATAGAATTCGTTAAGAGCCTTATAGCAAAGGGCGCTGCGTATGAAAGTAACGGCAGTGTCTATTTTAACGTCCAGGCTTTTAAGAATTACGGAAAATTAAGCGGAAGAACACTGGAAGATCTTTCACATCAGGAAGACGAGAGCAAAGATAAAAAATATCCCGGTGACTTTGCACTATGGAAAGCCGCAAAACCAGATGAGCCTTTCTGGGATTCCCCCTGGGGGAAAGGCCGCCCAGGCTGGCACATAGAGTGCTCAACGCTTGCCAAAACATATCTCGGAGAGTGCATAGATATTCATGGCGGCGGTGTGGATATAATTTTTCCACATCATGAGAATGAGATCGCGCAATCTGAGGCGCTGACCGGAAAACAATTTGTG
>JAZDEK010000171.1:0-4057 GCA_043808895.1 Pseudomonadota bacterium | reverse complement strand
CTAAAAAACTAAAACACCTTAAACTGCATTTACGATGTTGTTCTTGGAATAATATAAGGATCAGAATTGCTGCTGAGTCCGTAGTTCACAGAACGAGAGTTTACAGCACAGCTTTTATTATCTTTTCAGCGGCTTTTGCGCAGTCAGCGGCGGATGGGACTAGCGCGAGCCTTATATAATTTTGGCCGATGTTCACACCGTTCATGGTTTCGGCAAGTATAGCGCCGGGAGTTATAACAATTCCATTCTCAGGAGATAAAAGTTTTTTGCAAACATCCATTGATAGAACATTCTTTGGCAGTTCCTGCCATATATAAAATGTCGCAGCGGGCGAACAGTTATTTAATCCCGCTTTTGTGAAAGCACTTACCATTATGTCACGTTTTTCTTTAAGACGCTGACGCTGCTCCTCAACGTGCTTCTCGTCACTAAGAGCCGTAATTGCCGCGTCCTGAATGAAGTAGGGGATCCCGCTATCAATGTTGGCTTTTAATTTCTTTACGGCGTCTATAAGTTTTTCGTCACCGGCTATCCAGCCAATTCTCCATCCGGTCATGCAGCTTCTTTTTGAAAGTGAGTTAACACTTAACACGCCTTGTTTTGTGATCTCAAGTATGGAGTGCGTCCTGTCCTTATCGTCGTAATATAGCTCACTGTAACATTCGTCGTTAATAACGATAATATTATTTTTTCTACCGAACTCAACGGCCTCTTTTAAGAATGAAAGCGGTGCGACGGCGCTTGTGGGGTTATTCGGGTAATTCAGCCAGAGTATTTTTGTCTTGTTCAGAACATTCTGCGGTATGGAATTTAGGTCCGGCAGAAAGTTATTCTCTTTTTTCAGTTCAAGAAAATACGGGATGCCTCTGGAAAATAAAGCTCCCTTTAAATATGGAGGATATCCCGGGTTCGGAATTAAAATATAATCCCCGGGCTCAACAAAAGAATTCGGGAGATTGAATATAACTTCTTTCGCGCCAATGGCCGCGCACAATTCTTTTTCAGCGTCTAATGTCACGCCAAACCGTTTTTTGTTCCATGCGGAAACCGCGGTCCTATATTCTATCGTTCCGTTATATATGGGGTAACCGCGTGTTGCGTTCTTATCCATGGATTCCTTTGCGGCTTTTCTTATGAACTCAGGTGTTGCGTCCTTTGGATCACCGATACCAAAGTCTATTGGCGTGATGCCTTTTTTCTTAAGCTCCTGGAACATATTATCCACTTCATCAAATGCGAAAGTGGGTAAACTTGATATTATGTCGTTTGGTTTTATCACGATACCGCTCCGTATTGTTTCTCGTAGAATTTTTTATATGCACCGGCCCTGCTTATAAGTTCAGCGTGATTGCCATGCTCTGCTATTTTTCCATGTTCAAGGACTATTATCCTTGTTGCGTTCTTTATTGTGGAAAGTCTGTGCGCGATAACAAAAGTGGTCTTGTTTATCATAAGTTCCCCCAGCGCTTTTTGTATCGCATTCTCTGATTCGCTGTCCAGCGCCGAGGTCGCCTCATCCATAACAAGTATTGGAGCGTTCTTTATGATGGCTCTTGCTATTGTGATCCTTTGTTTTTCACCGCCGGAAAGTCTTAAGCCTCTTTCTCCAAGCATTGTGTCAAAGCCTTGTGGGAGTTTCATTATAAAGTCGTACGCGTAGGCGGCCTTTGCGGCTGCTATAACATCGTCGCTGCTTGCAGTGCGTTTACCGCAGAGGATATTGGCGCTTACAGTATCCTTAAATAAGAACGTGTCTTGGCTGACAAGAGCGATATTATCTCTTAGTGATTTTAGGCTCAGTTCTTCAATATTCAGTCCATCTATCGTTATTTTCCCTGAACTTATATCAAAAAATCTTGGGAGCAGACTCACTAATGTTGTTTTTCCGCTTCCGCTTGAACCTACAAGAGCTACTACCTCTCCTTTTTTAACCTCAAGGTTTATGTTCCTAAGCGCCGGAGTTTCTCCGTCGTGATATTTAAACGATACGTCCTCGAACTTTATGGAATTTGAGAGCTTCTCAAGCTGCAGTCCTTTCGTTATTTTCTCCATCGGGATGTTTAGAACTTCACGTATCCTTTCTATCGCAGCGAGCGCCGCCTGAAGTTTAAGATTAGAGCTGTTTATTTTTTTGATAGGACCTTGGGCAAGCCCAAGCGCCACAAGCACGGTCATGAATTCTCCCTGAGTGGCAGTGCCGCCTATAACCCACACGCCACCGGCGTAGATAACAAGCGCTATCATAAGGCTTCCGATAAATTCAACGAGCGGCGTGGATATTTCTTCAACACGATACGTTTTGTACAGAACTTTATATAATTTTCTGTTTATGTCCAAGAATTTTGCCTTCATAAGAACTTCTATCGCGAACGCTTTTATTATCCTTATTCCGTTAAATGATTCGTTAAGCGCGGCGCCCAGAACTCCGTACTGTTCAAGATTCCTGTGAGTGTATCTTTTTACGGTTACGCCTACTTTTGCTATAACAAATATAACCATGGGCGCGATAAGCAGTATCATCGTCGTCAATTTCCAGCTCGCCAGGAATGCTGTGATCACAAATCCCGCGAACGTTATCGGCTCTCTTATGAAATCGAATGACAGCATTATGCCTTCGGGTATTTTCTGGCCGTCATTTATAACTCTGGTGAGCAGCGTACCTGAATGATATTTCGAATGGGATTTAACCGGCAATCTTACTATGTGTGAGTAGAGGTCGTTCCTCATGTGCATTAACGCCAGCTCTCCTATCCCTCTCTGAAATGTGAAATGAAAATATTTGCTTAAGCCGCCGACAAAATATAAGGCTATTACGGCAAGTGCTACCAATTTTAATGTGTCCAGATTTTTAGCCATAAAAACATCGTCGAGGACGGGTTTTATAAGCTGAACGCTGGCGACCGGTATAACGCTTACTATGATGCCGAGCGTGAACGTAAAAGTCAGCAGTTTCCAATGCGGCCTAAGATAACTCTTGGTGAACCACAAAAAGTTCTTCAAAACCTTTCCTCCAGGCGTTTCGCTATGGGAATTGAGACAACTCCTATAATAACCCCTATCACCACAGCTGCAAAATAGTTTGAACTGGTGAGTATGTCAGCCAAAAAGCATAAGATGGCTATAGGCATGTACCAATACATAAGTATCCTGCTTATTTTCAGCGAGTAAAAAAGTGCAACGGATGTATATATTGCCGGAAGGCTGACCGTTTGCACGATAAGCGCGAATATTGATCCTGTTACTATCGCCAAAAAGAGTTGGCGGAATTTTTTGGTATCTTTTATGAGGTATAAATACGTGGCGATTATTGGAACGCTCAAGAAATAACTTTTGTATGAGAGGCCTATCACGTCGTTGAACCTTGGCGAATTACTTCCCCATGATATCAGTGCCGCCCTAAAGCCCTCTATAATATGTAAGTCCAGCCACCTGAACGCGTTATCAAGGTTTATGACTTCCCAGTGAGGCAGTATTGCTTGGAGTCTATGGTACGCGAGTATACATATTAGAAAGGGGAGATAATCCCTTATTACATATAATATCCTGAATTTTGTCTTCCAAAGGAACACCGTCTGGTCTTCCATGGTAACGGCTGGTATTTTCACGCCCGATTTTATGCTGTCTATTATTCTTTGTATCCTGTTCTCGTAGAGGGCTGTGAGAATAGCGAATATGAAAAGCAAAATTAAGGCAGTTGTGTGTTTTGAGACCACTATGTTACCGTTAAAAAGCGAGTAATACTCAGATGGACTTGTCACCCATATTGATGGTAATATCATCAGCGCAGCCAACACGTCTTCTATTCTGATAAGAGGCTGTTTTTTGTCGGACATACTGCATATTTAATGGAGTGCATCAGCAATGTCAACATATGAGAAATATTCATATAAGTTCTTTACGGATAAGTGGATTTTCCTTCTTATAATCGGCTTTTACGTTGTTATAAGGTTCAGGCTGATGCCGGGTTTTATAACGGATGTGTATCTCCCGTTCATCTTATGTCTTATAAAAATAATCTGGACCAAAACGAGTTACATAAAAATATTCGATAAAAAAA
>JAZDEK010000170.1:0-13198 GCA_043808895.1 Pseudomonadota bacterium | reverse complement strand
CCGTTCGGCTGCTCGGTGAATAGTTTGGAATTCGCGTTGAGATCATGCGCCAGAACAGTCGCCTCTTCTATCGTTATGCCGGAATATATGGAGAACAAGTCGCTGATCAAATTATATTCCAAGTCGAAAGCAAAACTCGGGTACGTCATTATATATTGATAGTACGTCCTGGATATAAAGCTGCTTGAGCGTGGACTTATAAAGTCCTTGTTGTAAACAGCGTTGTTGCCCGTCATTCCGAAATAATTTTGGTCTATCGTCACCGGATACACGTAATCCATTCTTATGTGCCATCTTTTTGAAAAGAAATAAGGGATGTCCAAACTGACCGCGTGGTTCCTTGCGCCTCTATCGCTGTACCAAAGTCGTAGTGCGAACTTATAAAGGTATGGGTGCTTATGTTTTAAGTTAGCCATGGACACCATTGCACCAAGGTTAAACCCTGTTGATTTGGACGTATAAGCGATAGGAAGTCCCTGTATACTGTGAGGCACTCCGCCAATTGTGAAGTTATGGTCCTTCATCATACCTTGTATGTCGCCGCCCATTTCTCCAAGGTCGCCGCTGAACGCACCCTGATCTCCCGGCTCGCCGGACTCCCAGCCCTCTAAGAACTGATCCTTCTCAGGCTTGCCGACTATATCGTTATAGATCGCGGGTTCTCGTTCCTGCGACTTCTCTATCACAGTTTTTTTCTGCTTCTTTACCAGCAGTCTTTTAGATAATTTCTTGGCGACACCGGCGCTTGGCGCGAGTGCGAATATAAGTAAAATAGATAATATTATACGGAGCTTACGCATATATCTGGACTCTTATATTATACTGACAACATGTAACTGTCATGCTAAATAGTTGTCATGATTGTTGATAAGGATACCATCGCAAAGATCGCCCGGCTTTCTAAAATTGAGCTTAAGGCCGCGGAAGTGGCCAAACTCTCCACTCAACTTTCCGGCATCCTTGAACACATGAAGGTTTTGGACGAGGTGAATGTTACAGGTGTTGAGCCCATGTTCTACGGCTGTGCCGAGGAGCGCGCGCTGCGTCCGGATACTCCGCATCGGTTTGAAAGCTCTAAGATCTGCAAGAACGGTTTCAGCGTCCCGAATATTATAGATGGAGATTAGTTTGGATATTTTGCGTTCATCAATACCTGTGATTTCCAAGGCTCTAAAGGAGAAGAAAATTTCCTGCAGAGAGCTCACGGACTTTTATCTTAAAAGAATAAAGAGTAACGCCAAACTTAATGCTTATATAACCGTAGAGGGTGATAGCGCGCTAAGTGCTGCCGATAAAATAGATAAAAAAGGTTTTACTGCCGCGGATAGTTTACTTAAAGGTATCCCCGTCGCCCTAAAAGATAATTTTATGGTCGAGGGTGTAAAGACCACATGCGCCTCAAAAATTTTAGATGGTTATGTGGCGCCGTACGACGGCACTGCTGTTAAAAAATTAAAAATTAACGACGCTGTTATAGTCGGAAAAACAAATATGGATGAATTCGCCATGGGCTCCTCTAACGAGAACTCATGCTTTGGGCCGGTGTTAAATCCTTGGGACAATTCTAAAGTCGCCGGCGGAAGTTCTGGCGGAAGTGCCGTGAGCGTATCCGCAGGACTTTCTCAGATCGCGTACGGAACAGATACCGGCGGTTCTGTAAAGTTACCAGCGTCCTATAATGGTATACTCGCTTTACGCCCAACGTTTGGCAGAATAAGTCGTTACGGTATTGTGGCTTTTGGAAGCTCTCTTGATCAAATTGGACCAATGGCAAGGAACGTAGAAGATCTGGCGATTGCTTACGACGCTGTTTCGGGCTTTGATGAAGATGATGTTACAACATCTCCTCGCAGATCCGCTAGCGTTTATGATTATTTATTAAAGAATGTGGCGGGAAAAGAGGGGAGTTTCTCAAAATACACGATCGGGATCCCCGCCGTCGCGCACGCCGGTACCTCGTCCACAGGCGTCGACCCGGAAGTAACGCGTTCAATGGACGGGGTAATAGAGGTCTTGAAAAAACTTGGATTTAAATTTAAAGATATCTCGCTTCCTCATTCAAAATACGCGTTGGATGTTTACTACATAATAAGTCCGGGAGAAGTAAGCTCCAACCTTTCGCGCTTTGATGGTGTAAGGTACGGATTTAGGGCAAAAGATTATAAAGACCTTGATTCGCTGTACGGACTTACACGCGGAAATGGTTTTGGCGACGAGGTTAAACGCAGAATTATGCTTGGCACATTTGTACTGAGCGCCGGATACTACGACGCCTATTTTGCGAAAGCCGCAAAGGTGAGAACATTGGTCAGGCAGGATTTTGAACGCGCGTTCACAGAGTGCGATATTATAATGTATCCCACAGCGCCCACCACAGCGTTTAAGCTCGGCGAGCAGACAAAAGATCCGCTTACAATGTATCTTAACGACTTGTTCACAATTCCATCCAGCCTTGCCGCTGTTCCATCGCTTTCTTTTCCATCAGGACTCAGCTCAAAAGGACTGCCTATCGGCATGCAACTGATCGCAAAACATTTTGATGAAGAAAAATTATTTACTTTGGCGTGGATACTGCAGAAAGAAAATCCGGACTGGTTTAATAACATCGCGGACGGTGCGAAATGACGAGCGTAAAAAAATACGAAGTAGTCATAGGGCTGGAAATTCACGCGCAGCTTTCCACAAAGAGTAAAATGTTCTGTTCGTGCCCTGTTCTATTCGGCCAGGCACCAAACTCAAATATTTGTCCTGTGTGCTCTGGACATCCGGGGACGTTACCGTCGCTAAACTCAGCAGCCGTGATGCTAGCTGTAAAAACAGCGCTCGCCTTAAATTGCAAAATAAATAAGAACAGCATATTCGCCAGAAAAAATTATTTTTATCCCGATCTTCCAAAAGGTTATCAGATCTCACAATACGACCAGCCTCTGGCGCAAAACGGCTGGGTTGAAATAGTATTAAAGGACGGAACTAAAAAGAAAATAGGTATCACGCGCGTCCACATGGAAGAAGACGCTGGAAAGAACATCCACGCGGGACGTGAAAGTACCGTAGACTTAAATCGTGCCGGCGTTCCTCTTGTTGAAATTGTAAGCGAGCCGGATATTCGTAGTGCCGAAGAAGCGAACGCGTATTTTAAAAAACTCCGCAGCATACTTGGCTACATAGAGGTCAGTGACTGTAACATGGAAGAGGGTAACTTAAGGTGCGACGCGAATATTTCTTTGCGTCCTGTTGGCGAAAAAAAGTTGGGCGTAAAAACTGAGATAAAAAACCTTAACTCATTTAGATTCGTAGAGAAGGCTCTTGGTTACGAGGCTGAACGTCAGGAAGAATTGCTGTCCGGTGGCGGGAAAGTAATTCAGGAAACAATGCTTTTTGATACAACGTCCGGAGTTACAAAAGCCATGCGCCAAAAAGAGGGCGCTGATGATTATAGATACTTCCCGGAGCCGGACCTTAATCCGTTAATTTTGCAGGACGCGTTCATAAACAAAATTAAAAGTGAAATGATAGAACTTCCCGACGCCAAACACGAAAGGTTTATTTCCTCCTACGGCTTAAGTTTTTCTGACGCCGATGTAATTACATCAGACAAAGATGTTGCCGCATATTACGAAGAACTTTGTAAACTTACCGCTGAACCAAAACTCTGCAGT
This sequence comes from Pseudomonadota bacterium, assembly GCA_043808895.1. Lineage (GTDB taxonomy): Bacteria > Bdellovibrionota > JAFGOL01 > JAFGOL01 > JAFGOL01 > JAZDEK01. The sequence goes on along the minus strand of JAZDEK010000170.1, from coordinate 9,539 downwards.
AATTGGCTGCAAACAGAAGTGTTAAGAACGCTTAATGAAAATAAAATTGAGATAAAAGATCTTCCCATCACACCAAAGGGCATGGCGGAACTTCTTACTATGTTAAAGTCGGGCGCTGTAAATCATAACACAGCAAAAGATATCTTTAACGAGATGGTAAGAACGCGCGAGTCCGCAAAGGCTATAGTCGATAAAAAAGGACTTTCTCAAATTCAGGACGAAAGTCTGATAGAAAAGTTGGTGGATGAAACACTGGCGGAGTTATCTTCTCAGGTGCAACAGTATAAAGAGGGAAAAACGGGTGTTATGGGCTTTATAGTGGGCCACGTTATGAAAAAAAGTAAGGGCCGCGCGAATCCGGCGGTTGTGAACAGTATTTTAAAGAAGAAGATCGGTTGAACAGGAATTTAGTTAAGTTGGAGGGGCTATGAAAAGATTTTGGAGATATTTTGGGCTCGCGGCAGCGATAGTATTTTTCCTTTGGGTTGTTGCGCTTGCCGTAGTTTATTTTTTGGTTGACGTAGATATGATCAAAAAGGCGGCTGTAAAAGCCGTGAATGAAAATACTAACGGCGAATTATCTCTTGGCGAAGTTAAACTAAAACTTTTCCCGATGGTGCATTTTGAAATTGGCGACCTTATGTATAAATCGTCACAGAATTTTAATAGAAAAACACTTTTTTCGTCCAAACAAACTAATCTAAGCTTTGGAGTATTTTCGCTCCTCATGGGAAAACCGAACATCACGCTCTCTTTATATGATCCAGCGTTCAACCTTATTTCCGACGGCAAAATAAATAACATAAAAGACCTTGTGAAGCCAAAAGCCGCCGGCGAGGGTACTGCCGCGGTCGAAACCAAAGCTGAAGCAAAAGCCATAGCCGATAAAAAATCTGACAAAGACGCGCTCTACTATCTATTCATAAGCCGTTTTACGTTTAAAATTAAGGACGCGGCCGTAAGTTACACGTCTCCAAAAAGTAAATTCGACGTTAAGAACGTAAATCTTAATCTATTTATAGATCCGCTTGTTAAAACTCTGGACATAGAGCTTATCGCCCCTGTGGACGGCGACGTAAAACTTCTCGCGGAAATTAAACCCGTTGGTCACGATAAACTCTCTGTGGACGCCACCATTGATGCCACAAAGTTCAATATAAGAACAAAATCGTTCGTGAAAAAAAGCGGCGTTCCTTTGAAAATAGTTTTGAAAGGAACTGCTGATAAAAAGTTTACCACCGTGGACGTAGAAAATTTTGAACTTACACTTGTTAAACAATGGCTGACAGGAAAAGGAAAGCTCACAGGTTTGGACGGTGAAGCTCCTAACGTTAATATTGAACTTTATTCCGGCACATTTGATGCCGCGAATTTTGCTAAAGTCCTGCCGGCGCTGGACGCGCTTCACGCCACAGGCGGCACAACAACAAGACTTAAACTCTCCGGCACAGCCGCGTATATGAACCTCTCTGCCGACATCAACGCCACACAGGCTTCTTTTTCCGGTGAAGCTTTTAACAAAGCCGCGGGAGTTCCGCTGGATGTTTCAGCGTCCATAGGAACGGATACAAAGTCGGTGCTGGATATAAAGAACATAAAACTTGTTCTGGTGGACGACATCCTTGGAATGAGCGGGAGCGTTTCCAACTTCTCGTCTAAAACTCCCGTGATGGATATAAACCTGAACTACTTAAATATAGATACAAAGCGTTTTGAGGGGTTGATCCCCGCGATAAAAAAGAATAAGATCGCCGGCAAACTTAACGCCAAAGGAAAAATAAGCGGCACAATGGAACCAATTCCGGCAGCTGACCTGGACATAAAATACTCGGACGCTGCGACAGGCAGCAGCGTGTCCGCGAAAATAACCAGCGATAAAAAAACTCTGACCATAGACCTTTCTTCCGCCTCGCTTGATCTTAATCCGTACCTTCCGCCTGAAAAGATAGTTGACAGAAAATCCGGCAAAAAAGGCGGCAGCGCGAAGGGCGACTCGGGCGCGGCGAGCAGCGGCGACTCCACCAGCGGCGCAGACTCCAGCGCTAAAAAAGGAGGCATACTTTCCGCCGCGGCAAAGGACGAAGATCTTCTTAAAAAAGAGGACGTGGAAAAGCTTAAAGATCTTTTGTCAAAGTTTGACATTAAGCTTCGCGCGAAAGCCTCCGAAATTAAATTCAGAAAATATGTTCTTAGGAACTTTATCACCGACAGCGACCTTACAAGTCAAAAGCTCTCTATCAATAAAATAAGTTTCGACACCTTTGGCGGTAACATCTCTTCTTCCATGGGCGTAGGGCTGGATGTTAAGAACCCAACCTACAACGGAAAGCTCTCTGTAAAAGACCTTAGATTTAAAGACGCTTCGGGCGTTGTAATGCCTGAGCTTACCGGCGTTGTGGACGGAATAGTAAGTTCTAACTTGGATATATCGGCTTCAGGTTATAAATACGGCGACGTACAAAAAACACTCACCGGGAACGGGAACTTGGTTTTCAATAATTTCCGTTACAGCTCCGGCGAACTTAACACGACAATAAACGATAAACTCCAAAGCAGCATTGGGAAATTCACAAAGACCGGGAACACAAAAATATTTGGCAGCGACCCGGGCTGGGAAACCGTAACAGCTACGTACACCATTAAAGATCAGAAAATATTAATAGAAAAACTCTTCGCGAAAGATAAAGAGTACGAGGCTACAGGAAAAGGAACAATGGACTTTAATAACTACATAGATTTCACGTTCAACGCCGTTGTCCCTTATAGGAACATCCCGTACGAACCTCTAAAAGTAGAAGGAAGGGATTCTTCTTCTCTTCCGCTACATTTAACGGGACCTGCGGCTAAACCAAAATTCCATTTGGAAGATCTGCTGGCGTACTTAGGCGAGAAAGCCATAAGATACGAAACGCAAAAACTAAAACAAAAAGTCGAAGCAGAAGCGCAACGTATACAGGGCGAAATAAAAGCAAAGGCTAACGCCGAGGCTGAACGTATAAAGAGCGAAGCCAAAGCAAAAGCGAACACCGAGGTCCAGAAAGCGGGAGACAAGCTTAAGAACGCGATAAAGGGGATAAAATTTTAAGCGCCCCGCGCGGAGCTTAAAGGAGAATGAATGAGCAAGAACTTTTATACTTTAAAATGGGAAAATGACTTTGTTAGTTTTATCGACCAAAGACTTCTTCCCACACAGGAAGTTTACGTCAGGTGCGATAACTACATCCAACTCGCGAAAGTAATAGAGGACATGGTGGTAAGAGGTGCTCCGGCAATTGGAGTGGCCGCGGCGTTTGGAGTGGCGCTTGGTGTTCTAAAGTCCAACGCCCAGGACGTTGATAAATTAAAAGCCGAATTTAAAATTATCTCTGAAACAATTAAAAGAACACGTCCTACTGCTGTTAATCTTGCGTGGGCTGTGGACGAAATGCAAAAAGCTTTTAACAAGGTCTGCGCGAAAGAAAAAGATATTACAAAAATAAAAGAGGCTATGATCAACGAAGCTAAAAAACTCCACGACGACGATATACAAGTTAATCGCGCCATGGGCTCTTACGGAAAAGAAGTCATAAAGAACGGGATGAATATTCTTACTCACTGTAATGCGGGGGCTTTAGCCACCGTTGGGTACGGAACAGCGCTTGGTGTTATAAGAGCGGCAGTGGAAGAGGGCAAAAAAATTCACGTCTACGCTGACGAGACAAGACCTTTTCTTCAGGGCGCGCGCCTTACAATGTGGGAGCTCATGAAAGATAATATTCCCTGCACACTGGTCTCCGACAACATGGGCGGATATCTTATGGCGAATAAAAAAGTGGATCTGGTAGTTGTAGGCGCCGACAGGATCGCGGCAAACGGTGATGCGGCAAATAAGATAGGCACCTATTCCGTGGCTGTGCTCGCGAAGTATCATAACATTCCGGTTTATTTTGCGGCCCCGGTGAGCACTATAGATATGAACTGCCCGGACGGCAGCCACATCCCTATTGAACAAAGGTCGCTGGATGAAATTAAGAAAGTGAACGGAAAGTACATCTGTCCTGAAAACGCCAACGCGGTAAACCCCTCATTTGACGTTACACCTAATTCTTTAATTGCTGGTATAATCACTAATAAGGGGATAATTTATCCCCCATACGACAAGGGTTTAAAAACTCTTTTTAAAGGCGGTGTGTCATGACGGAAGACAGAATATGGTACATTAATGCGGATCAGCAGACCTACGGTCCATACACCAAGGACGAAATTATTTCTCTTCTTAAGGACGGTAGCGTTCAGTATGCCAATTATATTTTTAAAGAGGGGTTCGCGAACTGGGACTTTATATACAATATTCCAGAGTTCGATAGACGCTTAATAAATCCCGGAGGAACTCAGCCAAAAGTTGAGGCGCCAAAAGAGGCTGCTCCTGTGGTGGACGTTGCCGCTGAAAAAGCTGCCGCTGAACAGGTCGCACCTGACGAAACTCTATGGTATGTCCACGACGGCGAACATCAGCTCGGGCCATATAACACCCAGTACGTTAAAGACTGTATTGATGATAAGACTTTTTTCTGGACGTATTATGTTTGGCGCGAGGGATTTGATGCCTGGGTGCAATTCAAAGACTGTAAAGAATTCGATAGGCGTAAAACTCCGCGCGGCGAGAAACCAAAGGACCTTGATATAACCACAAACTACGACGAGATACAAAAACAAGCGGTACATGGTGTTCCCACAGTGGACCAGAACCTGTACTCAGAGGCTCAGCTGCCCGGAAATTATCAATACGGACTTACGGACGCCGACCAAAAAGAACTTAGAGGAAAATTTCCGATAAAATCACTCATATTCCTGATAGTGTTGGCTGTAGCTCTATTCGGCGCGATAAGAACGTATCCAAAACTCATTTCGAATTCGCAGATAAAGAACAAAGAGGCCAAGGCTGAAAAACTGTACGAAAAGGCAAAGAAGTCCATAGACCAGAATAAAATGGAAGAGGGGTATGACGTTTTTTTCGATCTTATGGACATGTACCCCGACACAAAGGTGACCAGAAAAAGTCAGAACGAGATCCTTTCCAAATCACCGTTCTTAAAAGGACAGCTCGCCGATGAGGCAAGAAAAGTAAAAACAAGGATCGACGACTACGTTAGAAGATACGGGATATTCCCGAATAACGCCGTGGATATATCTTTTACACCGTCGTTCTGGCTGCAGTATTTTGGCGATGTTTATTATAAGAAGGACCTCAACGGAAAGACCGTCATAATGGTCAAAGGAAAAAAACTTCCTGTTGAAGATTATATGTTCGTTTCCGACGGCGCCGGAAAAGATACAGAGAGCGAAATAAAACAGTCTGATTTTGAGATACAAAGCCAGTCGTATATAAAGCTGATCTACGCCGGGAAAAAGACAGTTGTTAAACCGCTGGACATCCCTCAGCTCTTAAAGAAAAAAGAAACACCCTCGTTGCCGCCGCTCCCCGCGCCGACTCCCGCTCCAAAAAAACCGATAAAGAAATTAAAAAAGCCCGCGCCTGCTGAAGAAGATAACGTCGACGAACAGCCCTTGGATGCCGAACCCGACAATAACGCCGACCAGGACGACCCATTACCAACAGACACAACGGAGTAAGACAAGAGTGAATAATAAGGTTCGAGATAAATGCCTGAGAACTTGAAAACGAATGTTTTAAAAACAGATCATGGCGAAATAGATCTTCCGGTCTTTATGCCTGTGGGTACTAAAGCAACCGTTAAGGCTGTTCCACCGTCGGTGTTAAAAGAACTTGAGGTCAGTGTAATTCTTGCCAACACGTATCATCTTTTTTTGCGCCCGGGACACGAAGTGATAAAAAAACTTGGCGGGCTTCATAAGTTCATGGGATGGGACGGACCAATACTCACAGACAGCGGCGGATTTCAGGTTTTCAGTCTCACGAGTTTAAGAAAAATAAGAGAGGAAGGCGTTGAGTTCAGCTCGCACATCGACGGCGCAAAACATTTTCTTACCCCTGAGATGTCCATTCAGGTCCAGGACGCGCTAGGAGCAGATATAAAAATGGTATTGGATGAATGTCCCGCCGCCGACGCTGAAAGAAGTTATATTGAAAAGTCCCTGGAGCTAACCACAAGATGGGCAAAACGTTCCAAGGATGAATGGGAACGCCTTGGAAGAAATGGTCTACTTTTTGGTATCATTCAAGGCGGCATGCATAAAGACCTGCGTATTAGAAGCATGAACGAACTTATGGAAATAGATTTTAACGGGATGGCGATAGGCGGACTAAGCGTTGGCGAAACAAAAGCTCAAATGTACGACGTGCTCGCGCATGTAATGGAAGATCTGAGTTTACGAAACTGCGGCGGTAAAAGTTCCGGCGCGGGCGCAAAACCTGCCTACCTTATGGGAGTTGGCGAACCTGAAGATATTCTGTTCGCGGTTAAGAATGGTGTTCAAATGTTCGACTGCGTTATCCCTACCCGTAATGCGCGTAACGGCTGCCTCTATACATATAAAGGAAAGATCGTCATAAAACAGGCAAAGTATTTTGACGACCCTCTACCTATTGAAGAGGGCTGTGACTGCTACGCCTGCAAGAATTTCTCGCGCGCCTACCTAAGGCACCTCTATTTAGCAGACGAGATACTTGCCTCGTACCTTAATACAGTCCACAATCTCAGGTTTTTTATGCGATTTATGCGGGATATCAGGGAAAACGTAAAAAAATCGACTTATGACAAGTTTTATGCTGATTTTTTGAATAACTATAATAATAAGGATAAGGACTAAAAACGGAGGTGCTATATGCACATACTACTATCATTGATCGGAAGTGTTTACGCGCAAGACGCGGCAGCGGGAGCTACAAAACAGGGCGGTATATTCGGAATGCTTATGCCATTCGCGCTTATCATCCTTGTGTTCTATTTTTTCATGATACGTCCACAGCAGAAACAAAAGAAAAAACATCAGGAATTCCTGTCAACAATTAAAAAAGGCGACGAGGTCATAACATCGAGCGGACTTATAGGGACTGTTCACGCAGTGTCGGATAAAACCGTTGTTATAGAACTCGACGAGAACGTTAAAATTAAAGTTCTTAAAGGATTTGTTTCCTCTTACGCTAGGGAAGCAGTCGCGGAAAATAATAAATAAGAGGTGGCTTTATGGGCGGAGGAAAATTTCGTTTCTATTTCGTAATATCCCTTGTGGCTATTTCGCTCTGGGTAATTTCACCTATCCTTGTTGATACCGCGAAAACCCCTTATTGGGTGTCTAAATTGATGCCGTCGCTGGCGTTAAAACTTGGACTCGATCTTCAGGGCGGAACGCATTTGGTCCTGGGTGTCGACGTAGATAGGGTCGTCCTTGAACACTCCGACAGGAACGTGGAAAGATTGTTAAAGGAATTTGAGGACGAGAAGATACAGATAGAAAAGGTGGCGCGTATCGAGGGTACGACAAAAATATCCGTTAAATTCAAGAACGCGGCCGACGATTCAAAGGTAAACAAACTCGTCCCAAAATATACCGGCATGAGGTATTTAAGCGGAGCCGGCAACGAAATGATCTTTGAAATAAAGGACGAGGACAGGGATTATATAAGGAAAAAAGCCATTGACCAAACAATAGAGGCTATAAGGAACAGGATAGACGAGTTCGGTGTGAGCGAACCAAGCATACAGGCTCAGGGATCGGACAGGGTCGTAGTACAGCTCCCGGGCGTAAAAGATGTCGCCAGAGCAAAATCAATTATAGGCCGTACAGCACGCCTTGAATTTAAGATCGTACATAATGATCCGAATTTCCCGCGCGAAAAATTAATGCAGGTGGTTGAAAAAGCAAGAGCCGCCGGAATAATATTCGAAGAGGGAAAATCATACGACGATTATATAGACAACATGAACGCGTTCTTCTATAAAAATAAGTTAATACCCGCTGACGCGATGGTACTTTTTGAAAAGAAAGTTGACCCGGCGTCTGGCAAAAAAATGTATATGCCGTATTTATTGAGCAAGACCAGTCCTGTCACGGGAGATCATCTTAAGGACGCGTATGTTGGTTTCAACCAGGACTTTGGTGACCCTTACGTAAGTTTCCAGATGAACACCCTCGGCGCAAAATACATGGAAGAACTTACGGGAAAAAATATTGGCAAACAGCTCGCGATCGTTCTGGACAAGAACGTTTATTCAGCGCCTGTCATACAGGCAAAGATCAGCGACGCCGGACAAATTACACTTGGCAGAGGACGCGCGCCAAATGAACTTCAACAGGAAGCGGAAGACATTGCTCTTGTTCTAAGAGCCGGAGCGTTGCCAGCAAGACTTACTTTTGAAGAAGAAAGGGTTGTCGGACCATCGCTTGGTAGCGACAGTATCGCAGAAGGCAAACTCTCGTTCATACTCGGCTCAATACTTGTCGTACTTTTTATGGCTCTCTATTATCGCTTCTCAGGCGTTATCGCGGACGTCGCGGTCATAATGAACGTTCTCATGATAGTTGCCACACTGATGTTATTCGGAGCTGTTCTAACAATGCCCGGTATCGCGGGAATTGTACTTACCGTGGGTATGAGCGTGGACGCTAACGTTATTATAAACGAAAGGATACGAGAGGAGTTGCGAGCCGGAAACGCCGCGCGGCCTGCTCTTGAAACAGGTTATCACAAAGCCACATGGACCGTTCTTGACGCGAACATCACAACGGCCATTGCCGGAATAGTGCTTCTGCAATACGGTACAGGCTCTATAAAGGGATTTGCCGTAACACTGCTTATCGGTCTTATATTCTCGGTATTCACAGCGGTTTATGTTACAAAGTGGGTATTTGAATATTTGATGGAGAAAGGTTATCTGAAGAAACTCAGTATATAAAAAGGTTATTGGAGGAATTTAAGATATGTTTACATTCATAAAACCCCACACGAACTACGATTTTATGGGAACAAGAAAGTTCTGGGCGACGATTTCATGGGGTTTCGCCGTACTCTCTGTTGTTCTGTTTTTCGTAAAGGGACTTAATTACGGAATAGATTTTACAGGCGGTGTGGAGATAAATATCAGGTTCAACGACGCTAAGATTGATACCCAGAAGGTAAGGGACGTAATGAAAGAAGTCCGTTCCGGCGATGTTCAGGTGCAAAAGTTCAGTGATCCTGAAAAGAACGAATACCTTATAAGGTTCGAGGGAACTTCCACCGGACTTAATGAACTTTCAAAAGAGATAGAGACAAAACTTGAATCAAAGTTCCCAAAAGGCTCTTATGAAATAAGAAAGATAGACGTTGTAGGGCCAAAGGTCGGGCAAGAACTTAAAATGAGCGGTATATATTCTTTGTTATACGCGCTGCTTGGAATATTAATTTACGTCGCGATAAGATTTGATTATAAATTCGCTCCTGGCGCCGTAATAGCGACCATGCACGACGTTATAATAATAATCGGAGTGTTCGCTGTAACAAGATATCAGTTCACTCTTTCAACAGTCGCCGCTCTTTTGACCATCATAGGTTATTCGGTTAACGACACTATTGTCGTCTTTGACAGGATCAGGGA
>JAZDEK010000169.1:0-2456 GCA_043808895.1 Pseudomonadota bacterium | reverse complement strand
TCACAAAAATACTCGCCAAGACGGAGCACATATCCAAAGTGGAAAGATACATCGAAGGCCTTCAGAAAACATTCCCAGAAGTAGCTGATCTGGATGCCGCGCTAGGTATGGCGTACATAATGAACGCATACTACGATAAGGCTGAGGACTGTTATAAGAAGGGAAAACAAAAGAACCAGTACTCAATAATAAATCTCAAAGCTTATGCAGAACTAAGCGAAAAACTAGGCCGTAATAAAGACGCGTTGGGATATTATGAAACTATCGCGATAATAGCGCCGTATTATTTAGACGCTGTGAAAAGGAAATCAGAGATATACTGTGAACTGGGACAGACGGCAAATTGTGAAAAAGAACTGTTGCGGCTTGTAGAACTTACGCCTCAATATCCACGGGCATACTACACACTCGGCACATTATATTATAAGAACGGACAGCTTGAAGACGCTCAGGAAGCTTTAAGCAGAGAAATACAATTTAACCCTTCTATAAGAGAGCCATACCTTTTGCTGGGCGACGTATACATAAAATTAAATCAGCCTCAAAAGGCGGTGGATCTATTTAGGACGTTGGCATCGCTAAACAGAAAAGACCCTTATGCTATGCTTGGGCTTGCAAAAGCTTATTTTGCCTCAAAGGATTTTGAGGGAGCTGAAAATACCGTAACTCAGGCAAGACATCTTGACCCGGAAATAAGCGATGTATATTTTGTAGAATGCATTCTTTATTTCCAAACACAAAGATACGCTGAATCAAAAAATTCCTGCGATGAATTCGTTAGAAGAGCTCCCGACGACGAGAAAGCCGCAGAGGCAAGGGACATCATAGCAAAAATAACAAAATAGAGAGGATACTAAGATGATAGACGTAAAAAAATTAACAGAAAACCCTGAAGAATACAAAAAATGTTTACAGGACAGAGGATGGGAAACATCCTACGTGGATAAAATAATCGCCCTGGACGCGGAAAGGAGAGAGTTGCTTTCCGGGGTCGAGAAACTGAGAGCTGATAAAAAGCTGAAGAGCCAGGAGTTCGGAAAATTAAAGAAAGAAGGAAAAGACACAAGTGAGCTTGAAAAGTCCATAAAGGAAATGGACGCTACAATGGTAACAAGTGAACAGCGTTTAAGCGATGTTCAGGCTCAATGTGACCAAATATTGCTAACAACACCAAATTATCTTCAGGCGGACGTCCCAGTCGGCAAGGACTCAAGCTTTAACAAAGTCGTACGTGAATGGGGCAAGAAACCGGAATTCAATTTTAAACCTAAAGACCACGTAGACCTTGGCGAGAGCCTTGGAATAATAGATTTTAAAAGAGCCGGTAAAGTGACCGGCGCAAGATTTGTATTTATGTGCGGCGCCGGAGCACGACTTGAAAGAGCCGTAATAAACTTCATGCTTGATACTCATACCAAACAGCACGGTTATAAAGAGATGTTCCCGCCTTTTATAGTAAATGACAATTCTCTCATGGGAACAGGTCAGCTCCCTAAATTTAAGGACGATCTTTTTAAATTAGAGAACTTCCCGTTCTATTTGATACCGACCGCGGAAGTACCTGTGACAAATTTCTACGCCGACGAAATACTTGAACATAAAAGTTTACCTATAAAATTCGCCGCATTCTCCGCGTGCTTTAGAAGTGAAGCCGGAAGTTATGGTAAAGACACTAGAGGCATGATACGTCAGCATGAATTCAATAAAGTGGAGCTTGTTAAGATAACGGATCAGCAAAGTTCTTTCGCCGAACATGAAGCATTAACAAAAGACGCTGAAAAAATACTTCAATTACTTGGACTCCATTACAGAGTAGTTACGTTATCTTCAGGCGACACAGGTTTTGCCGCTTCAAAATGCTACGACCTTGAGGTTTGGCTGCCGGCAGACGCATGCTACAGAGAGATATCCTCTTGCAGCAACTTCCTGGACTTTCAGGCTCGTAGAGCGAAAATACGTTACCGTGATCCGCAAACAGGAAAACCTGTACTTGCTCACACAATAAACGGAAGTGGCCTAGCTGTGGGAAGAACAGTTATCGCGATACTTGAGAATTATCAACAGGCGGACGGGACTATAATCATTCCTGAAGTTCTGCGTCCATACATGGACACAGACAAAATATCTAAAGACTAAAAAGGGAGACTACAAAATGCAGAACATGTTGTTGGCTTGTTTTGCTCTGGTCGCGGCATTAATACACATAATGTTCCTTAAGAAAAAGATCAAAAACAAGAAAGGCAGGATTTTTGAGATCATCCTGCTCTACATTATGGTCTTTGGCGTAGGCGTGGCTGGATTAATGTCTTTTGTTGGGCATGTTTTTTATGCAGACGTGATAGCCACAAAAATAGGATGGCCAACAGGAAATCCATTTCAGTTCGAAATAGGTTTAAGTGATGGGGCATGGGGAGTTTTAGGCATACTGTGTATCTGGTTTAGAAGACACTTTTGGC
>JAZDEK010000168.1:0-4570 GCA_043808895.1 Pseudomonadota bacterium | reverse complement strand
AATGCTTGAAAAAAGAATATGCCCCCATTTTCATATCTCACTTCAAAGCGGTTCAGATAATATCCTAAAACTTATGAACAGGAACGATTACACAGCGTCTAATTTTCTAGAAATATCTCAAAAGATAAATAAGAGACTTGGGATGAGAAGCCCATTTCTTACAGCAGATGTTATCGTTGGTTTCCCAGGTGAAGGTGAAGCTGAGTTCGCTCAAACTTTAAAAACACTGAATGATTCTTCGTTAAATAAGCTTCACGTGTTTGTTTTCAGCCCACGCCCTGGCACAAAGGCTTTTGATATAAAACAAACAGAGCAGGGTGCCTTAATAAAAGAACGCCGGGATGCGCTTTTAAATTTCTCGGACACGCGGTACAAAGCCTCGATAACGGGAATGCTTGGCAAAACCGTTCAGGTACTTTGGGAGACAGACACATTCGGCCACAGCGAGAACTACTACCCCGTTAAAGGTGACGGCAAAGCCAATACCGTAGGCTCTATAATTATAGGACGAGATTCTATATAAATTAATATTGATTGTTTTGTCAACAATGTGGTACAAGGTAGTGAACTTTGTTCCCAACGGAGGCACAACCCTTGAAAAAATATTCCATAATTTTACTCGCATCTATTTTAGTAAGTTCTTACGCGCATGCCACATACCGCCTGGATATGTCCAGCACCATATACTCGTGTCCATTCAATAACGAAGACCCGTTGAACCCGTTAATGGCTGCTGTAAAGGATTCATTGGCGGCTAAAGCCGAGGGCAATAAAGCCTGCCAGGAAAAGATACGAAATATTATAGCGAGCACCAACACAATAAGGGAGCTCTACAACAGACAGTTAACTCCCGACCTTGACGCGAATATCGCCGTTAACGTTTATGACGAACAAATAAAGGAATTGTATGTAAGGTATCAGGACCCTACGCAGACCGTGGAACAAAAAGCAGCGACGTTGGCTCTTATTTCAACTCTGGAAGACGCTCTTATACAGGCAAAGGTCATTGGCGAGCAGAATAACGCGAGTTTTAACCAGACAGAGAACCTTGCTTTTAGAGCTCAGCTTTTTGAACACATGGACGAGATAATGTCTGAGTTCAACAATATGGATCCAAAGTGCCTTAACCTTATAGGTGCTGAAGTGGTAAGCTCAGTTCTATCTGTTGCTTCTGTAGCGTCCGGCTGGAGTCTTTTTTCGCTTCAGGACATCCTGGGTACTGTATCGCGGTTGGTATCAAACCTCGTCTTATTCATAAAGAACTTTAACGCAAAAAAGGGAATAGCCGAAATAGTCAAACAACAGAACAAGGTCGTATTGGCCTGTACATACTACGCCATTCAGCATCAACGTTGTGAGTACGAAAGAGGCACAGCGTTAAGTAAAAATGTACCTGAGTTTGATTTTGATAGGGTCACTAACCCTGAGGTTCAAGATTACGAAAACTATTTGATACTTGTGAATAGAGAAAAAGAGTTTGAAGATATATTCTCAAAAGTATCAGCGACGGACATATCATCTCTGGATATAATTAATAATGGGCTCGCTATGTATATCTCTGATCTTCTTTTTATTGAGAACCTTCCTGTAGCGACAATGACGGACGAGATAGAGGACATGCTGACCCAAAAGGAATTAACGCAATGTCGGAGGTCAGGAATCCAGGATACAGGCGATGGTAAAGATGCAACCGCCAGAATATATCCTAAAGGAAAGGACGATAGGCTAACGAACCTTTCCGATGAGACTGTTGAAAAATGGATATCAAGCATTAACATTCTGACGAAATCAACAGGGCTGGTAAGCGAGGCTTGGAGTGGAGGGTGTACCGGTAAATCCGGTTACTATACAGGCGGCACAAAAGAAGAAATAGTTTGCGAGTGTTTAAAAAGATTATACGCCAGAGACACACGTAAGAATATGTACGCGGCGTCACTGGATGAGTCCAAGTCATATAAGGATATAAAAAGTGAGCTTGCAACACGCCCGGATATTCTTACCAACACGAACCTTGCAATAAAAGTTTTTGATACTTTTACAAAAAGGGTCGAAGGACAGGGGCAGAAAGCAGTGCTGGCTGAAATGAGCGAAACCATGAATAACCTGAAAGCGTTTATAGAGGAAGATAAAAAGCCCAGCGAAATGCTTGCCGATTATATTAAAAGATCACAGAGCGACGGAAAGACATTATTCCAAGGCTTGGCTGCTGGCTCTATGGCTCAGATAACAAGCATCCGCTCATTCATAATAAGGGACAGAGCCGCCCAGAGGCTTAGCAACGCCCTTAAGGTCATTGAAAATGATTTTAGAGATCAGGATATCGCGACTGACGAGGAGAGGGCATTAAAGAGATGTGGTGAAACGCCGTTGGCTGTCTACTACGAGGACGTCCTTAGGGATCTGCGCGAAAACGGATACGTTAGGTTCACTGATTATATGGCCAAAAAAGACCTGAGTGCCGACGTCCTGTATAATTTCTCTGACTACAGCGGAACAGGGCTAGCTTTTAGGGACGATAAATATAAACGCACAATTTCCGCTTTCACCAAAGGTTTTAAACGCGAAATTATGGACATGATAGAGACCGCTATGTCTAAGAACGAGAAAAAATCAGACAAAGCCACAGCCTCTATGTTATGCGCTCTTTTCAGCGACTTCTTAAAGTATTTAAACGGCAATCCGCGTGCGCAGTTGCTACTTAATAGGTGCGAAAAGAATTACACCGTGGTGCCTTTGGTCAGGTCGCCTTATGATAAGATAGACGAAACAATGGACATTAACTACGCCGACAAATGCTTCTTTGATGAATACGTAAGAGCAGAAACGCTCCGCAAAGCGATAATCTCTTACGAGATAAACAAAAAACAGAAATAGCAGTTCCTGTTGTATAATTAACCAAAGTATGTTTAATTAAGAGATGATTTTATGAGTAAAAACGTTTACATAATCGCTGGTGCCAATGGGTCGGGTAAAACGACTTTTGCGCGTAAGTTTTTGCCTGATTATGTTAATTGTCCCAATTTTATAAATGCCGATTTGATAGCTCTTGGGCTGGCTCCCTTTGGTGCAGGAAATGTTGCTATCAAGGCTGGTAAGCTGGTCTTGGAACAAATCCGGAGTTACTCAAAACGTGGGATCGATTTTTCTTTCGAAACTACGTTGTCCGGTCAGTTGTACGTTAATTTGTTAAAGAAATTACGGGCAAAAGGATATCGTTCTCATTTATTTTTCCTTTGGCTGCCAAATCCTGAACTTGCTGTGTTTCGCGTTAAAGACAGGGTTGCTGAAGGCGGACATAATGTCCCAGTGGAGGATATTCGCCGGAGATTTCATCGAGGGATAGAAAACCTGTTCAATTTGTATATGCCGCTATTAGATACGTGGACGCTGTTTGATAATTCAGGCGTAAAACCTGTTCTTATAGCGAGAAATAAGAACGGGGATAAAGAAATAATTAACAAAGAATTGTTCGATATGGTAAGAGGATGTGTGAGGAAGTGAGCTGTTTATGAAGAAAAGAATGTCGCTACAAGATAAAGCAATGGCCGCCTTGGAAAAGGCGGTTGCGCAAGTTGTGGAACGCCACAGAAAAGAAGGCAGAAAGCTTTCTGTGTGGAAGAATGGCAAGGCTGTCCGCATTATGCCGCCCAAAAAATAATATATATTTAATCGTTGTACCGCTGATTTATCCTTAGGATACTGTAAAGCACTCTGCGCATGTGGAAACTTATACGCTGCATGTTGTAAATTAGGTCTAAAAGCAACATGCCTTGTTCGGCTGGAATTTCTCCGGTCTTTATTTTTTGATTAACCTCTATTGTGTGGGCGCGGAACATCTCTTTTTCGTCCTGCTTTGTGCTTTCAAGTATACGTGAGGCAAGGTCTGCGTCATCGTCGCTCAGCGCCTTGTATGTTGAGGTGTACTGATTGACCAAATGGTCCCTTAATTTTTCAACAAGGGCTAAAGAATTCTGGTCAAGACAACACACTTTTGAATGTTCAGAATTCTCCGCGATGTTCTCAATGTGGTCAGATATTCGTTCAAAATCGTTCGTGAGTTCTCTATATGAATTTAATACCAGCGCCTGATAACCGGAAAGTTCAAGCTTTGATACCTGCATTATGAAATTAAAACTATAACCCTGAAGCTGATCTATGTTCTTTTCAAGCTCGTAGATGTGCGAGGCGTTCTTGTAATTCTTATTTACGATACCGTCGCAGGACATCTTTAGCATGCTGTATATCATCCCGCCCATTTTAATTATGGCGTGCTTTACGGAATTTATGGCCACAGACGGGGTCTCAAGAAGTCGTACATCAAAAAGATTTTTACTCTCGTCCTCGTTCTTTTCAACAGGTACTATCCATCGCACAACACGCACAAAAACACCGGTGAGAGGAATGCATATTATCGCCGTCATAACGCTGGTGGCTGTGTGAGCGTTCGCTATCTGTCGCGCGAAATTCGGAGTGGTCAGTTTTACTATATCCACAACGTAGTTGATCAGGACCAAAGTAAGAATGGTTTCCATGAGGTTGAACATAAAATGAGCCATAGCGACACGTTTTC
>JAZDEK010000167.1:0-2554 GCA_043808895.1 Pseudomonadota bacterium | reverse complement strand
CTAAGAGCGTCGCCGCCGTTATTTCCAGCACCATAAAACACAACAAATTTTTTGTCCGCGGGATCAAATCGTTTCACTATCTCTTCGTAAACTCCGCGCGCGGCATGTTCCATTAAAACAATAGACGGCACCCCCGATCTTTTTATTGCATATTCGTCCAGTGTCCTTGCATCCTTGGAAAGGAATAACTTCATTTTGCCTTCCCGGTCAGTATCGCCACCGACCTTGGCGCTATAGTATAATCGTTCTGATTCTTAAGCAAATAACTCTTTGTGGGCGCTACTATATCGTCGGGGCTTTTTTTATCCGTATCACAGACAAAAAACCATTTTTTATCGTTCAATTTAGGGAGAACATATGTGTGCGGCTCCCAGTGACTGTTTATTATTACAAAAATATCGTCGCAGCATTTTTCACTTAAACCCTCAAGCGGAGTCCATCCTTTTATTAAAAATGCCACATGAAAATTATCAAAATTCCAATTTGGCAGTTCCCCTTTCTCGCCGAACCAATCAATGTCGCGGAACTTTTCAAGATCAGCACCCACGGGCACATGATAAAAATGACGGCGCCTTAAGGATGAATTGCGTTTCCTGAAAGCGATTATATTTTGAACAAAACGAAAAAGATCGCTGTTCTTTTTTAAAAGAGCCCAATCTAACCATGAAATCTCGTTATCCTGACAGTAGGCGTTATTGTTCCCTTTCTGCGTGCGCCCAAACTCGTCGCCGGCGTTTATCATAGGAACACCTAAAGAGAGCATCATAAGCGCGAACGCGTTCTTCATCTGTTTGTTCCTTAATTTAAGGACATCAACTTTTTTTGTTTCACCCTCAACGCCACAGTTCCAGCTCCTGTTATCGTTAAATCCGTCGGCATTATTTTCGCCGTTATCAAGGTTGTGTTTATCGTTGTACGAGACAAGATCATAAAGAGTAAAACCGTCGTGACATGTTACAAAATTTATACTGCTTGATGGAAACTTTGCCGAGGTTAAGAACATTGAGGGGCTTCCGGTAAGACGCTCGGCAACCGCAAGTAGGCTCCCTTTATCTGCTTTTAAAAAAGATCGTACGTCGTCCCTGAATTTTCCGTTCCACTCAGCCCAGCGTACTCCGCCAAATTTTCCGACCTCATACGCGCCGGCGGCATCCCACGCTTCAGCGATAATAATTATGTCCCTAAGTATGGGGTGTTCGGCTATTTTTTCTATGAGTGGCGAATAATTCCTGAGATTTCCTTCTGCGTCACGACTGAAAATTGAGGCAAGATCAAATCTAAATCCGTCAACACCCATTTCCACTACCCAGTACAACAGGCTGTCCATTATCATGTCTCTCACCACAGGGTGATTGCAGTTCATTGTGTTCCCACAGCCTGTAAAATTCCTGTACGCGCGTCCGTTATCCAACATGTAATATATGGGGTTATCTATCCCCTTGAAACAAAATGTCGGACCAAGTTCATTTCCCTCGCCGGAGTGGTTAAAAACAACGTCCAAAATTACATCTATGTCCGCAGCGTGAAGTTTATTTACCATCTCTTTAAAAGAGCTTATATCTCCGTAACCCGTATGCAGCGACGAAAAGCTCACAGGATCGTATCCCCAATAATTTCTGAGCGGTCTTTTGTCAGGCGAATGTCTTATTACAGATTTATCATCGAACGCGTGGACAGGTAAAAGCTCCACTGCTGTGACTCCAAGCTCTTTTAAATATGGGATCTTTTCGACTACGCCGCTGAACATACCTTTAAATTTTACATCAGCGTTAAAGTGAGAGGTAAAACCCTTGACGTGCATCTCATATATTATGTGGTCTTTGAGCTTTCTTCTCTTATGATTTGAATTAGTGTTGGGATGAAGTTTTATTATCTGCGCTCTGGGGGCAATTTTATCCGAGCGGAGATCGTTGAAACTTAGGTCTTTCAAGTTACTCTTCTTATCATACGCGAACATTTCGTCATGCTGAAGCATAGGATAATTTATTGAAACGCTCCTTGCGTATGGGTCTAAAAGGAGTTTATTTTGATTAAATCTTTTTCCCGCTTTGGGGTCATACTCACCGTCTACAAAATAACCGTACCAGTAGCCCTCTTTTAATCCTTTCACAAAACAGTGCCAAATGTCGCCTGTCTGATTTATTTTTGGGTCGAACGGGTATTTAAAAAGCGGCCGCTCGTCTTTATCGTTCTCATAAACAACAAGAGTTATACTTGCGGCGTTACGCGAAAAAATGGCGAAATTGACGCCTGTTGATTCAACAGTGGCGCCTAACGGGAGAGGTGAGCCTGATGTGAATTTAAACATATTAATGCACTACCTGATAAAAACTTTATGGCATACCCGCGCGCATATCAAGAATAATATTGACGCAAAGTCAAAGGTATGTTTTATATTTTTTCCTGGATCAGGCCTTTTAAACGCGGGGCTAGCTCAGTTGGCTAGAGCGCCACCTTGCCAAGGTGGAGGTCGCGGGTTCGAACCCCGTGCCCCGCTCCTGTTCTAAAAAATTAAAAAAACCGAAACGTCCCCAACAATAAAACTACCCGAACA
>JAZDEK010000166.1:0-4569 GCA_043808895.1 Pseudomonadota bacterium | reverse complement strand
ATCCCGGGGCGCAAATAGGCGAGAGGTTCTTTATGGACCACGGGACCGGAATTGTCATCGGTGAAACAACGGTGATAGGAAGCAACGTGCGCCTTTATCAGGGCGTAACTCTGGGGGCAAAAAGTTTTCCTTTGGATAAAGACGGCCATCCGGTAAAAGGTGTCGCGCGTCACCCTATAGTGGAGGACAATGTGATAGTCTACGCCGGTGCTACAATACTTGGACGGATCACCATCGGGAAAGGCTCCGTTATAGGCGGTAATGTGTGGCTTACGGAATCTGTTCCTGCGGGAAGTAAAATACTTCAGCATCAATGAACAAGGGAGCGTTATATGAGCGGATACATAATGGTCTTGGTCACTGCATCATCAAAAAAAGAGGCTGAAAAAATAGCCGGCGCTGTTCTAAAGAAAAGGCTAGCGGCATGCGTAAATATGATCCCCGGAATAATGTCCCTATTTCACTGGAAGGGAAAAATAGAAAATGCCAAAGAGGTGCTCCTTTTGATAAAAACGCGCACGCAACTTTTTGGTAAACTTGAGAAAACGGTCAGAAAAAACCACAGTTACTCTGTGCCAGAGGTAGTAGCAGTCCCCATAATCAAAGGCTCTGATAAGTACCTAAAGTGGATAAAACAAGAGACGGCTGTCTAAATAATGGACAGTTCTTTAGGGCTTTTTTATTGGTTGGAATTTGTAGATTTATCTAATAATTTTATGTAGATACCCTCGTTTTTACACTTAGGCACGCTAGTTGCATATATGTAAGGTAGATGAAGCATTTAAGAGGGGGAAGGAAAATGAAGAATATGAAAAACGGAACAAAAATTTTAGCAGCAGTAGCAGCGATGTTTACTGTTTATGCGTGCGGAAGCGGCGATTATCCTCCTGCACCCGTACCTACACCGCCTCCACTACCAGCTCCAGTTGTAGAAGAAGATCCAATATCAAAGTTCAACACGATTTGGTCCGTTAACGCCAGCGATATAGCAATAGACGCTAGAGAGCAAAGAACACTTGCCGCGTTTTTGGGTTTTAACACATTCCATTATTCCAGAAAAGTAGGCGACTGCAAATATGGTTATCTTGGTGAGTCTTACGGAATGGGCGGTTGTTTTACTGCAGGCGATACAATGAGGAACTATTTCACGAACAACTCTTCCATCAACATATGGGTATATCCGGCTCCTAAGAGTATTGGCAGCATGGTTTCACAGTTACACATAAGATTTGCGGCTAACGTTGACGAGGCTACTAATGATGTGATCCCGGGCGACGCGTATTTTGATATATCTGTTTCAACGTCATACACATCAGCGACAGTAAAACTTGCTACAGTAGTGGCTCCTCTTGTTGTTACAGATCAGTGCCCAACAGGTTACACAGATTGCCAGAAGCTTGAAGTAACGCTTGGCGACGACTGCGGTAACGTAAAATTCGTAGCTTACGCGTGGCACAATAGACTTATAAAGCCTACATTCTCATTCTATAACTACGCTTCCTCTTATAAGAGCGGTTCATGTTACGTGGGCGGAAAACTGCCGAGCAACCTCTTGAAGAATCACTCATATCCTGATTCCATGCCTGAATTCATAGATATGGACAACTATGATCCAAGCAGAGGCAAGATACTTAGAACAACTACTCTGCCTGACCTTATAGAAGAATAATAGGACTTATTGATCCTTATAACGGGGAGCTGCGGATTTCTGCAGCTCCTCATATTTTTTTAACCTAGGGCTGAACTCATTTTCTTTGTCATACATTTTGCCAAGATAAAATATCTGGTTGTCGTATCTTTCTTTTTTTGACGAGGGATCGTATTTTAATAAGCCAACACTGTCCCCGCCTTTTAGTATCCTGATTACGACGCTGTTGTTTATTATCTTTGGCTGAGTTAATTGCTCGTCGGGGCTGGATGAAAGTACAACGTCGATACCCTTAACCTGTTTTAAAATTTTATTGAGGTTTTTTTCGTCCATATCCGCGAGCAAGATTATTGCCGTATTTTTTTTTCTGTTTTTCTTTACAGCGCTTTTTACTACGTCCGTAAAATTCTTGGAAGCAATGTCTTTGTTCGACGACACACCGAGTATAACAACGTTATATCCCGCGCGATCTATTTTTATTTCTTTGGGAAAATTTTTGTTCTTTGAGTTACTTAAAAGCACAGGAAGTTTTTTTGCCGTCGCTGTAAAGGGAACAACACCCATTTTCGTGTCGTATTCGCCGGGAGTGAACGCGTCAATATTCATGGCCAAAAGAGCGTCGCTCATTATCTCAGCGGCGTTCTTTGCCGCAGCCACCTCGTAGTCGGCATAAACGGTCCCCGAAAAAAGAGTGGAGCCGCTGTTGATATAGACGGTGTCGGTGGGAGAAAGGTTTGCGCCTCTATACCAATTTATAAGCCTGACAACGCCGCCGCCCGGATCTGTGGCGCACCCGCAGGTGGCAATATTCCCTTCAAAGTCGTTGGTATAGACAATGTTCAGGGACTGTCCCGCGCCGGCGTAACTCAATACAAAGTAAATCAGTGATATTATCAACATGCCTCGATTCTACACTCAAACGTGTATAGAAAATAGTCACGTGTCAGGGATGTATATAAGTTTTTGGCGGCATCATTTTGGGCAGGGTTAGCTGCTGTTGGCTAACTCATTAGAATTAAAGAGTTTATACATGTACCCCAAGTTGGCACGCCCGTTGCATTAAATACAGTAGAAACGGAACCTTTAAGAAGGGGGAGATTTATGAAGAAAATATTAATAACAATGATCGCGGTTATTTTCAGCGTATCAGCGTACGCGGAAACTGGCGAGTGGTTCTACGGCAAAGGCGGAACGGCGCTTGATAATCAGGTGCAGCAAGCCATGGCCAGAATGCTTGCAGAGTACCAAATAAAGATGTTCGCTAATCAGCTAGTGAATCAAGAAAAAGCACAACAGGACGCTTACAACACACAGAAGATCTACGGGGACGCTACAGCCGATATAATGAACAACCTTAAGATCAATGAATTGGCTACGAACGAACAGCTACAAAATTTTCTAAAAGGCGTATACGGTGACCAGACGGCTACAGCCGCTTTTGCTAGTCTTCAGAAATTTAAGAAAGATCTGGCTGCTCAGGCAGAGATCGACGATACCAACAGGGATAGAAAAATGTTTGATGAAACATATAAGGCTGTTCTTGGTAACCACGTTTGGAGACAGAGAAGCGCGCAGGGCGGTGCTAGTATCGTTGAAATGATACAAAGAATGAACGAGGATAATTTTAAAGGCTACTAAAACAAATACAGGGCAACCTGAATATAAAAGCTGGAGGCTTAACGGCCTCCAGCTTTTTTTTTTGACTAATCCATATTTTCAGACTTAAATCCTACTAATTCGCATTCGAGCGTAAACCTTCGTCAGTCCCTCGTCCGCATCCTCGACGTACTGGTAGTACGCCTGCGGGGCGGACATCAAGACTTCCTCGGTTTCCATCTCGACTGCAAATTAGTTAGTGTGGAGGAATTGTCATGGCTGTTGATGATCTAGGTAAACTTACGTCGCTGTGTAAAAGGCGCGGATTTGTGTTCCAAAGCTCCGAAATTTACGGAGGGCTTAATTCCTGCTGGGATTACGGTCCTTTGGGCGCTGAGCTTAAAAGGAACATAAAGGAGCTCTGGTGGAAAGAGATGACCAATAGAGCCGATATAGTCGGTATAGACGCATCTATATTGATGCATCCAAAGGTATGGGAGGCATCGGGTCACATTGAGAACTTTACTGATCCATTGGTTGACTGCAAAAAGTGTAAACAGCGTTTTAAAGAAGACGTTGTGGTGAAAAAAGGCGTGTGTCCCTCATGTGGAGGCGAACTCACAGAGGCTCGCTCCTTTAACCTTATGTTCAAGACTTTCATGGGTCCTGTGGAAGACAGCGCAGCTGTTGTGTATCTACGTCCTGAAACCGCTCAGGGGATATATGTTAATTTTCTTAACGTGCAGTCAGCGATGAGAATGAGGCTTCCGCTCGGAATAGCTCAAATAGGAAAAGCATTTAGAAATGAAATTACTCCCGGTAATTTTATTTTCCGTACGCGCGAGTTTGAACAAATGGAGATGCAGTTCTTTGTAAAACCCGGCGAAGACGATAAATGGATGTCGTATTGGAAAGAAGAGAGAATGAAATTCTACGTCAACCTGGGTATCACTCCGTCCAGATTAAGATTCCACGAACACGGCAAGGGGGAGCTCGCCCACTACGCTAAACAGGCATTTGATATTCAATATGAATTCCCTATCGGCTGGCAGGAGATGGAAGGTATTCATAACAGAACGGACTTTGATCTGGGGCGTCACATGAAATACTCGACCAAGAATTTAATGTACACCGACGACCTTACGAACGAGAAATATACTCCGTACATAATAGAAACATCCGCGGGCTGCGATAGATTTTTACTTACAGCGCTCGTTGACGCGTATAGAGAAGAGCCCGATAACGAGGGTGTAAGAGTGGTGCTTGGTTTTCATAAAAAACTCGCGCCCGTTAAAATCGCAATACTTCCGCTCATGAAAAAAGAC